>JADHUX010000025.1 GCA_016784285.1 Parcubacteria group bacterium | reverse complement strand
ATTTATAGATGACCAACCTGCAAACAACATCCTTAAGATGCGATCTGTAGCACGACGGCTCAAAAGTGAGCGCGGGATTGGTCTTATTATCGTGGATTATCTACAGCTTATGGCACCTACAAATACAAAAGCTTCTGACTCTATGACTCAGCAAGTTACAGAGATCTCTCGCTCTCTGAAGACTATGGCTCGTGAGCTTGAAGTACCGGTTATTGCACTCTCACAGCTCTCTCGTGCTATAGAGCAAAGACGAGGTAAACCACGACTCTCCGACCTACGTGACTCTGGTTCTATTGAGCAAGACGCTGATGTAGTAATGTTTATACACAGAGAAGACAAGATGAATGACGATTCTGAAAAGACAAACATAGCAGAAATTCTTATAGAGAAGCATCGAAACGGCCCAGTAGGAAAAATAGATCTTTACTTTGATGAAAAGAGGGTTACGTTCAACAGTATCGACAAGAGCAATTTCGGTGATTTTGCAGAGTCAGAAGAAACTAGCGTAGATTTTTAAAATCCGCTAGGTCAAACCTAGCGGATTATACAATATGAATACAATAAGTAAACTCACAGAATTATTTTCCAAATTCCCAGGGATTGGACCGAGGCAAGCAAAGAGGTTTGTTTATTTTTTACTTACACGAAACAGCTCATTTCTAGAGGAGCTCGCTCGCCTATTACTAGAGCTCAAAAAAGAAGTCTCTACTTGTGAGTCTTGTATGCGCTTTTTTTCAAACTCTTTACACAATACAAAAATATGTGAGATATGCAGAGACCCAAACCGAAATGGTGAGATGCTTATGATAGTAGAGCGTGATGCAGATTTTGAAAATATTGAGAAAAGTAAAATCTATGAAGGTAAATATTTTATACTTGGAGGCAAAGTGCCAATACTAGAGAAAAACCCTGAAAACAGAATAAGAGTGAGCCAACTAAAAGAGCGGATAAAAGATACAAATATAAAAGAAGTTATATTAGCACTTTCAGTAAACCCAGATGGAGAAAATACTGAAAAGTATGTAAGAGATTTACTTCCGAGCTCTTGCAAGATAACAATACTAGGCCGTGGTCTCTCTACTGGCATAGAACTAGAATACCCAGACTCTGACACCCTCAAAAACGCATTCAAAAATAGAACTTAACGCGGAAAAAGATTGTTTGTTAACACACCGAGTGTTGCACCTATATTTAGCTACTTACGTTAATATTCCACATACTATAAATGGAAACACTCGGTGTTGAACAAAAAAATCTTAAGGAGCGCTATTTAAGAGATTCTATTTTTACAGTATTGAAGATTTGTCTATGCCCTCTTGTTTTGTTGTAGCGAGATTTAGATTTGAATTTGACTACGTTGATCTTCTTTGCTTTTCCTTCTTCTATAAAGCTTCCTGTTACTTTAGCCTTTTCTACATAGGGAGTTCCTATGTCAGTGTTTTTGCCGTCATCAACAAGAAGCACTTTATCAAAAGTGATTTTGTCGCCCGCTTTATGTTCGCCTGAAAGCTTTTCAATCTTCACTGTATCCCCTTCAGATACACGATATTGCTTACCTCCAGTCTCTATTACTGCAAATTCTTTCATATTAGCTATATATTAACCTATTTTAAAAAATAATCAAGTTATTCCTCCTTTTCTGGCTTTTCTATCAGAACGGTGTCTATTTCTGCTGATTCGCCTGTTATTTTGAGTACATCTTTATCTATCTTGCCGAGCTCTTTAGAAGCGGAATTATAATGGTTCACAGTAGTAGAAAGCGAGTTACCCACCTTCTTGAAATAGTCGTCATAGCTCTTTAAGTGTCGTGTAAGCCCTTCCACTTGCTTGCCTATCTGTTTTGCAGATTCTTCTATCTTAAATGCTCTGAAACCATAAAGTACAGACTGCAAATACGCTGCAAATGTCGTAGGTGACACTATAATCACGTTCTTGTCTTTGTATGCATAATCTATCAAGCTCCTAGTATTTACCTTTATAGACCCAACTTCATTTACAAGTAAGTCATAGTAAATCCCCTCTGCAGGTATAAACATAAATGCAAATGGAAGAGTACCATCTTTTACTTTTATATACTTCGCTGTCTCGTCAATCCTTTTCTTAAGATCATTTTTAAATTCTTTTTCAAGCTCTGCTTTTCTATGTTCGTCCTCTTCATTGACCACACGATTATAATTATCAAGTGAGAACTTTGCATCAACTGGGATCATTCCTTCTTTTGTCATTATTACTGCATCTACTGCTTCCCCACTTTCAAATTGGTACTGGAGTTTGTATGCTGTAGCAGGTAAGATGTTGCTCAAGATGAGCTCTAAAGATGCCTCACCTAAGTTCCCTCTTTGCTTTTGATGCTTCAGTACTTTCTCTAAGTTCTGAATTTGCTCTGCAATAGTAAATACTTGTTTATTGGATTCATTTGTCTCTGCTGTACTTTTAGAGATGTCCATCATATGCTTTGTCATCTGCTCATTTACATCTTGCACAAGCTTCTGTGACTGGCTAAACTGATGTCGCATAGACTCATTCATCTGCTTTGTACTTTCGCCAAACTTACTATCCATCACTCTTGTAAGCTCTTGAAGTTGGTTTTGGATGAGCATACTAGACTGATCGTCTCCGCCAGCTGGCGGATTACCCCCCTTTTTGCGCATTACAAGCCAAACAATCACGCCGTTTATAGCTGTAAATATAACCAAAACTATCATTATAATTAAAAGATTCTCCATAATTACCTAATTCTACCACGAAATCTGGCAACAAAAAAACGGTAACCAACAAACTTGTCGGCTACCATTTCTAATTAATCCTTTCTTTTATTTTTCAAGCAAGATCATCCCAATTATCATGCTCAGGACCTTTGTCTTCTATTTTTTGACTATCTGGAATGATAATTAATGTTCCACAATCATCACACTCAAAATCATATTTACCGTTACCAACATACTCCTTCTTACAGTTTGGACATTTACACTTTGGTGTTTCTAATGACATTACTACCTCCTTGTAAAAAACTACTCCTAAAAAATAAATACTTCCAAACTATAGAATAACATATTATATAGTTTTGTCAATACTCTACTTCTTCCTGAAGAATAAGTAGTATTTTGCTGCTTCTATGGTTGCGAGGTTAAATATTCCAAGTACTCCTAGAGCTACAAACTGCTTCGTAGTAAGCATTGTGAGTGAAAGAAGTGTACGTAGTGGTGAGAGTGAAATAGCCGCAATAAGAAGTATAAGACTAAAGAAGAAAGCTATAATAAGAAACTTATTTGAGAAGATATTTATCTTATGAAGCGGTGTATCAAAACTCTTAAGTGAGAATGTAAAGAACATAGAGTCTATAGAGATCGCGACGAACATCATAGTCCTTGCTGTGTCTACTGGTATTCCCATCTTAAGAAGTAGGAAGTAAAGTACAGCGAGAACTATACCTGTAACCACTCCAATAGTAAGAATGAATTTCTTTATAGTAGGTGTAAGTATGTTTTTAGACTGATGTGAGCGTGGGTCACGCTTCATCAGGTTCTTATCCTTTTTCTCAAATGCAAAAGCGAAGCTCATAAGGCCTTCTTCTATTATGTTTGCCCATAGGATCTGTACTGGCAAAAGCGGTATAGGAGCACCAAATGCAAGAGCGCCGACTATTATAAATACTTCTACAAAACTTGTTGAAAGTAAGTATGAGAGGATTTTCTTTAAGTTATCTATTATCTTTCTTCCCTCCTCTATAGCAGATACTATTATAGAGAAGCTGTTGTTCAGAAGGATTATGTCTGCTGCTTCTTGTGCTACTTCTGTACCGCTCCCTACTGCAATACCTATATTTGCACTCCTTAATGCTGGTGCGTCGTTTATACCGTCTCCCGTCATAGCTACTATCTCGCCGTCGCCACGTAAAAGCCTTGCAATACGTAGCTTCTGATCAGGAAGCATGCGTGAAAATACTTTTACCTTTTTAAGAGTTCTTAGAAGCTCTTTGTCGTCCTGAAGCTCTGTATCACTACCTAAAAGCGCTTGATCATCTTTTGTTGCGATCCCAACTTTTATAGCAATGTTTTTAGCAGTCTCTGGATTGTCTCCAGTAAGCATAATTACCCTAGCTCCTGCGCCTTTTACTTTTTCTATAGATTCTTTTGCATCTTCACGTACTGGATCTTCAAATGCCATAAAGCCTGCGAAGATCGTCTTCTCCGCAAGACTGTTACTCTTTTTAGTTTTCTTATCTACTACTGCTCCGTCTGAAACCTTCTCCCATACTACATCTTTATATGACACACCTATAAAACGCATACCTTGTGCGCTTTTCTTTTTCTGGATTTGTTTAAAAGCTGTATAATCTTCTACGGAAAGTTCTACTACTTTTCCGTTTTTTAATACATGAGTAGAATGGTCAAGCAATGATTCTGGTTCTCCTGAGAAATATGCTCTATTTCTTTTGTACTCTTTATTTTTATTTAAAGATACCGCAAATCTATTTTTAGATTCAAATTTTAGAAAATCTATTCTTTTATTTTCTTCTTCTAATTCGTCTTGGGAGATACCCATCTCAAGTGCTGCTACTAATATTGCTTTTTCTATTGGTCTACCGTGTACAGTAAGCTTCCTTGGAGCATCTTCTCCTTCCTCTACAAAAGCATCAGAAGCTAAAGTAGCCATCGTAAGTAGCACTTTGTCGTCCTTTGTAAAGGTGTCTGATCTGTCCTCTAGAGATTCTAATGTGTATAAAGATGCAAGCTTCATCTTAGCTTCTGTGAGTGTACCCGTCTTATCTGTAAGGATCACTGTAGTCGCACCTAATGTCTCTGCAGCGAGTAAGTTCCTCACTAAACCACCGTATTTGAGTATAGACTCCATACCAAGCGCAAGTACGACTGTCACAGCAGCTGGAAGCCCTTCTGGAATAGTAGCTACAGCTATAGCGATAGCTATCAAGAACATCTCGCCAAACGGCTCTCCGCGGAGCATTCCTAGTCCAAATATAAGTACTACTGCAGCGATTATCACATAAACAAGGAAACGCGCAACTTTACGTATGCTGTGTTGAAGTGGTGTCAATTGGTCTCCTATATTGCCTAGCTGTTTGGCTATAGCTCCAACTTCAGTGTTCTTACCTGTCGCTACAACTACGCCAATACCATTACCAGAAGAAACAAGTGTGCCCATGTATGCCATATTCTTACGTTCTGATAAAGATTTTTTATGTACAAGTGTTTCTGCATTTTTTGACATTGGTGCCCACTCACCAGTAAGCGAAGCTTCGTTCATAGAAAGGTTATTTGCTTCAATTATTCGCATATCAGCAGGTACTTGTGAACCACCTTCAAGCACCACTATGTCTCCTTGTACTAGATCTTCTGAAAGGATGATTATCTTCTTACCTTCTCTTATAACCGTAGCGCGTCTTACTTGTGATTTGTTTAACTTTTCAAATGCTTTGGATGCTCGTTCCTCTTGAAAGATTCCTATAGTTACATTTATAAAAAGTGCTGCAAAGATAACAATAGAATCTAAAAATTCTCGAAGAAATAATGTAACCAATCCAGCGCCCAGCAAGACGATAACGAGCGGGCTTTTAAACTGCTTTATAAATTTATCAAGTATTGTAAGTTCTTCTTTTGTTTCAAATATATTTTTGCCGTGTCTGTTTTGGAGGACTTCAACCTTCTTTTGGGTAAGTCCATTTTTAAAATCAGTAGAAAACGTCCGCTTAATATCAGTTGGCGCAAATGTCTCCCACGAAATATGTCGTTGTTTTTGCATTGTTTTAATTATAGCAAAAAATCTCGGGAAAAGGTCGTTCCTCGCTTCGCAAAGAGAGGTGCGACCTTGAGGAGAGATTTTAGTAACAAAAAAACAGAGCAAACCTAGCATCAGGTTCGCTCCATTGTATTTCAGCTTTGTAATTATTTTATTAATACACAAAGCTCTTCAACTCGTTTTTCAACAACCTTAATGTCAGTGGGTAATGTTTTTTCCGTTTGTTTTAATCCTCCTAAATGTTCTTTCATGAATGTCATATCTTTATAATTTAATATCCATGTCTCCAATTTCTCTACTGCGTCAGAATATTCTCCTTCGTTACATAGGAACATAAGACCACGAAGTTTTTTTGTTCTGTCATTCCCAATAAATTCAAATTCTTTGAGGATTTTTCTGGCATCTTTAAGAATTTTATCAACCCTTTCTCTCTCTTCCTTTTCCTTTTCTTCAGGAAGTTCATCAACCCAATATATTTCTGCAATAATAAAAACAAAAAATAATACAAATATAACACAACCGCAAATAAAAAACGGAAGATTAGGACGTTGAACAATTGAAAAAAGAGAATAAAAAAAACCAAATACAACACCGATGCACATAAGAAATACTCTAATACCTTGATTAAGTCGTGATCTTAAGATACTTCTAGCTACAATCATTTTTATTGAATTTAACATCTTTACCCCTCCTCCTAATTAGGTTATTTACTCGAAACTTTATAAGAACACAACTACACAATAATATATCACATTGTCAAAAGATTGCAAGGTTTTGAGAATCGCTCCTCAAGGTCTCACCTCTCTTTAAGTCAAACTTCTCCCCGCCCTACGGGGCTCCTTGAAGATTGACTTGCGCGAGGAAAGACCTTTTCCCGCGTTTAATTTTCTGTTAAAATTAAATTATTATGTTACACACACAAATAAAAGAGAAAATAAAAGAAGCGATGAAAGCTCGCAATGAAGTGGAGCTTTCTGTGCTTCGAGGGCTTTCTACCGCACTCACTAATGAGCTTGTAGCTAGCAAAAGAATGCCGAGCGATGAGCTTACTGACGATGAAGTGCTTTCTGTAATCAAAAAGCAAGCAAAGCAACGCAAAGACTCCATAGAGCAGTTCAAAGTAGGTGGAAGAAATGAACTAGCAGAAAGTGAACAAAAAGAGCTTGAGATATTAGCTCAATATTTACCAGAAGATATGGGGAGAGATGAAGTAGAAAAGATCGCAAAAGCTAAGAAGGAAGAACTTGGCGTAGAAGACAAATCAAAAATGGGAATACTAATGGGAGCAATAATGAAAGAAACTAAAGGTAAAGCAGACGGTTCTGTAGTAAAAGAGGTAGTGGAGAAATTGTTTTAGTTACTCCTCAAGGTCTCACCTCTCTTTAAGTCAAACTTCTCCCCGCCCTACGGGGCTCCTTGAAGATTGACTTGCGCG
>JADHUX010000024.1 GCA_016784285.1 Parcubacteria group bacterium | reverse complement strand
TATGAAGCTCTAAACCGTCTAAACTTTTTTGTGATTTTATATATTCAAGAATTTTTTTAAGTCCATCTTTTTGTTTATCTGAAAAATTAAAAGCTTCCGTTGGAACTGCATCTTCTTTAAGCTCATATTTATATTTTTCTGGTGCATAAATATCAAGCCAGTTTTTGGCATATTTTTCTCTCGATACTATCTCTTCTTTATCGGTATCAGTTAGACTCTCTTCTTTTATAATTTCAATTTCTTTTTTAATATCCATATGAGGCATTTGCGCCAAAAAAGACACAAGAGAAAACCTTGGGAAATATTTTTTCTTTATATCCCCCCTATTGCTTGGCGAATGTATAAGTGAAAACAATCTAGCATTATCATCACCTGCTTTGTCAAAATATTTTTCTCCAATCAAATCATATTTATCATATAAGACTGGTATAGTGTCTCCATCTGGTTCAAAATTAATTGCCTGCTTATAGTCTTTCCATAAAAGAGTAAGTCTAAATAGTTCTGCTGGCAATAGGTCAGATATTTCTTTTGCAGAAGAGCCTTCTCCTTTAGAAGAAGACATTTTCTTTCCTCCAACAAGAAAAAACTCATATGGAATATCAAACGGTGGTTTATAATTAAGTATTTCTTTTGAAATATGGTTTGCAATGTCTCTAGAACCTCCTTTTGTAGAATGATCTTTCCCGCTTCCTTCTATATCCACCTCAAGTACCTTAAACTTAGCAGGCCACTCTACCTTCCACGGAAGTTTGGCATTACCATCAAATGGAGACACTCTACCTTTATATCCACACCCTTCTGCCCATTTAACATATTTAGGATCACAAACATATTCAACTTCTTTTCCATCAAAAGATATTGTTTTTGTAGTCCCTATTTTCCCACACCCTTCACATACTACAGACAGAGGTAACCAATCATCTGGCTTTACTGAACCTGATATTTTTTTATATATATCTCGTATTTCTTGTGCATTGTTTAGTATATCAGTAATCGCATCATTCATCTTTCCTGATTTATACAATTCACTCGCTCTATAATACTCTGGAGTAAACCCTGATTTTTCTATAACTTCTATAAATTCAGAAGCAAAATACTCTGCAAAATTCTTAGCTTTTCCGTCAGGAGACGGAACGGTATAAAGTGGTTGTCCCATATATTTAGAGTATTCTTTTTCATCAAGATATACTGGTAAACCATCCATAGGATCAAAATCATTAATCTCATACAAAAATTTATTCTTTATACCTCGTTCAGTCAATATTTCTGACACAATGCCATGTACAGCAACACCGCGCATAGACCCTACGTGAATTCTTCCTGATGCGGTTTTTTCGTCACGTATGATAAGAGGCTTACCGTTTTTTATACGATCTTTTAAGCTATTCTCTATTTTATCTGCAATTCTATCTCCCCAAAACATAAGTCTTTCAATCATAATACCATTCAAAATCTTTTTTGACTAATTAGATAAACCATAGTATTCTAATCTTAGAAAAAATTATAACTAAATTTAAGGAGGCTTTTAATGGGACTTATATCAAGATTAATGCCATTTATAATACACGCATTACCGATTACTACTTTTTCTCTAATTTTTATACAGTTCTTTTTTCATCGACATGTGTCTCATAAGTTTATTATATGTTTTCCAGTATCTTTCTTTCTTCTTATAGTTCTTCTTATCTTCTGGACTCTCGTACTATATATTGTAGTATTTATTGGCTCAGAAATAGGCAAGAAAATAAACGACAAAGATATATACGCTATAGATAATACAAAACATACACTTCGTAGTGTATGTGGGTATACTATTGTTGGTTTTTTAACAATAGTATTATCTATACCTTACTTTTTAATAAAAAGTATAATTGGAGAAAAGCTAAGACATGAAAGCAAAGAAAAAGAGATATTTAATACCCCAAACGTAGAACCCCCTTCATTAGTCAAAAGCTAATGAAGGGTTTTTTATTCTATAATTAGTGGTACGAACTCAAATCTTTCAAACTTTTCAATATTAGTATCTGTCTCTGATGTTTTTCTTATTTGCCATATATTATCATATATAGGTATTACCATAGTTCCACCAACTTTAAGTTGTTCTAGTAACTTCTTAGGGACTTCTTCAGCTGCTGCTGAAACCAAGATCTTGTCATATGGTGCGTCGCTAGACAAACCTACTTCTTTATCTGATTTTACAATCTCTACATTTTTAAAATCATATTTATTTAAATTTTCCTGCCCAAAACCTACTAACTCCTGCACTCTCTCTACTCCTATCACTTTTCCACTTTCTCCAACCATATGTGCTAACAGTGCAGAAGTAAAACCAGAGCCAGAGCCTACATCAAGCACTTTGTCCCCCTTTTCTACACCTAAAAGCTCAAGCATAAAAGCCACTGTAGTAGGTTGTGATATGGTCTGTTCATACCCTATCGGAAGTGCATAGTCCTCATATACTTCTTCAGCATAATCCTCTGACACAAAGTCTTTTCTATCAATAGCTAGAAAAGCGTCTTTTAGACTTTTGTCACTTCTAAATACTTGTGTACCATTCTCAAGATGATCTATTAATTCCTCTTTAGTAAACATAGTTAAATTTTTATAATAGCCATTATAGCATAAAAATAAGCGTAGTCTCTAAACAGACTACGCTTAAATTATATTCTAAAAACTAGAATATTGATGTTCTACCAAGGTGCCATTTTTTGTAAAAAAGTACATAAAAAGCTAAACAAATAACCACTACTATACTACTAAATGTAAGATTCTCGGGTTTGATAAACTCTGCACCGAGTCTTCTGAGAATTTCTATACAATAAAGAAACGGATTCATTTTTATCCCTCCTCAAGATTATAATTTTAAACAAAAGTAATATATTTTCTACTCTTCAAATTAGCTCGGGAACGACTATTTGTCAAGAGTTTGTTCTATTTTTATCTTACTTATCTTGTCTGGGAATGACCGTTTCCAGAATGGCCTTAGTACCACCTCGGCTTGTTCTATACTTGGATACCCTGAGAGTACTGTAGGAAGAGCTGCTTTAGCTCTACCTGACAGGTCATTTTTTAATTGGTCTTTATCAAATGTCCAAACAATATGTGTATTACCGCTTACTGTAAACTCAAATTCTTCGTCTTCCCATGGTCGCGCTGTATCTTTATCAGATATAGTGACTATTATTGTAGCAATATCCACAATCTCAACTGATTCGTCGTCAAATGTAGCTATAGTGTTTTTTGCAATATGATTTGCAAATTTTTCTTTATTAAACAGTACTCCATAAAGAGTTGCGCTTTCTGTTACCTCAACTTCGTCGCCATTTTCTGAACTTCCTTTTGGTTCAAACTCTACAAAGATCATATCTTCAAACAAATAGAATTCGTCAGGTTTTTGAGAGAATGCTTCGTTCATTAATTGTTTTTGGAGTTCTGTATGAATCTCTTCTTTTGCATTTGCAAGATCAATAGGATCTGCACTTAACTTTTCTCCTACAAAACCACCTGTCATAGTAGTTTTTGAACGAGCATAAAACTCTTCAAATCGTGGAGAACCTTTAAATCCTGGTATTGTAAAATCAGTTAATCCTATATTATAATCCTCACCAACTTCATCTGCATATACTGTCACCTCTATACTTCCTGGTATTGTCTCTCCGTCTTCTGTTTTTTGTCCTGGTACTACTACTGACTTGTTGATTCTATATATAAGTCCATCAGGAGTTTCAAACCTTGTGTTTTTTATAAGTCTTTGGCTTGAAGAATTAAAGTCATTGAAGATCACGATTTTACCTGAAGCTTTTTCCTCGATCTCTTCTCTACCTGTCGCTTCGATCTTCTTTGAGTCGGTTTTTTCAATAGTCATTATCTCATAAGACAATTCTCCTACATCAGCGTTTATAGCTGCGTCAAAACGTGCTTCTACTAATGTTTTACTTTGTTTTGGTATTATACTTACCTTTGCACCAGTAAATAGAAGTGAAAATGCAAGTATGAATATTATAATTATAATAAATGCGACAAACCACAAAGCAAACCTAGAACCTTTTGGTTTTTTTATATCATCTCCATAACCTGAATTATATTCAAAGTCATTCTCAGGCTCTACAACATTTTTAGGTTGTTTTTTTATATGTGAATTTTTTATGTCTCTTATTGTTCTCTTTTTAGGAGGCACGATATCATCAAATGATTTTTTTAGCATAATTGTCTTTTAAGCTTATTTTAATTTAAATATATTATACTATCTATTCTACTTATTTACTATTTTATTAGCAAATATTACCTCAATCCCTAAAAACGGGTCGCACCCTACCCTGCTTTCTTTTGAAACTGTACAATATTCACTCAAAAGCCTGCTACTTAGCTCAACTATAGTAAAAGGTTGTCCAGCAAGAGTATGAGTACTAAACTCATCTGCTTTTATGGCATCTACAAACCATTTGCCTATATCTGTATCAATAGTTAAGAAAATAGTCCTTGGTAAAGACAGTCCATCAGAAAAATCTACCATAATCTTCCTAAAAGAAGACAGGTATTCTTCTTTTATACTATTAAGTATAGTATTCATCTTCTTAGTTTCTGTGCTTATACTTTTCTCTTCGAGGAAAAGCCGTATCAATGAGTGAGCCTCTTCGTTTACTGTTTTTAAAGATTTTGCAGTTTTTTCTATAAGAAAGTTCTTACCCATTGGGAATGATACATCTTTTACCATAGCTTCATTTCTTACAAGCGTGATATTGGTAGACTCTCCACTTATGTCCATTAGTAAAAAGTTTTTCTCTGCACTAAACATGTCTCGTACAACTGAGAACAACGACAAAGTAAATGTATGGAATGAAATACTATCTATATCAAATACACTCTCTAAAACAGATCTTGTCTTCGCAAACACTTCTTCAGAAATAAGACTTGTAAATAATGTAATATCTATATTTTTTACCTTTTTTCCCTTAGGATTATTTGAAATATAACCATTTAGAAGTATTTGTATTATATTTTTTTCTATGAATTTTGATCTGACTATCTTTGTGCTATCTGGCTCACCTTCTGATGAATCTAAGAATTGCTGACCTGCATCCTTTAGTTTTTCTGAGATAAACTGCTCTGATATCGTAAAGTGTTCATCTTTCTTAAAGTTCAGCTTTTCAATGTTTGAGGTATGCCATGAAGAAGAAAATACACAGTGTACATTTTCTAATTTTGTTATATTTAAATTACTATTTGATAACTCTTGTACTGCGTCCTTTTTTACTTCTGCTAGAACCTTTTTTAAAGAAGAGAGCATAGCTAAAAGAAAGTAGTCGTAACCATCTGAACTCTTAGCAGTAATAGGTGTACGTGTAGTATATATGATCTTAGGAGCCTGATCTTTATCAGATACTAAAGCAAGTGCGGCACCCACACTTGCACTCCCAATATCAAAAACAATAAACGGCAGATGTATATTTCCTTTTTTTGAGGAAGACATATGTTAATTGTAGCACAAGGGTTTTTATTCTAAAATAGCTTTTATCCTACGAACTCCCGCTGATGAGGCTTCTTCTTTTTTGATTTTAAAATGCCCAAGTTCAGATGTGTTTTTTATATGTGGACCACCACATGGCTCTATAGAATAGTCGCCTATACTGTAAGTTATTACCCCTTCTTTTTCTTCGTTTGTTACGTTTAATCCTTCTTTAATTTTTTGATTTACTATACTCTCTACTTTTTGCTTTTGCTCATCTGTAAGCTTCTCTCCCCAAGAAAAGTCAAAACGCATACGTTCTTGAGTTATATTACTACCCTTTTGTGCTACCTCTTCTCCTAGCACATCTTTAAGAGCCCTTAAAAGTAAGTGTGTCGCTGTATGGTATTTAGTAGAAGCTTCACTGTGGTCTGCAAGCCCACCTTTGAACTTCAGCTGAGCACCCTTCCGTGAAAGTGCTTGATGTTCTCGCATTTTATCTCTAAATTCTGCTTCATCGATATTTAAATTTTGCTCTAGAGCTAGCTCTAGAGTTAATTCAAGAGGAAAACCATACGTAGTAAACAGTACAAAGGCATCACTACCTGATATGCTTCCTCCTTTGCTTATTTTCTCAAATTCTTTAAGTCCTTTCTCAAGAGTTTTTCTAAATTTCTCTTCTTCCTGTATTATTTCTTGATTACCATCTGTAATATCACTAAGCTTAATACTTAACATATCCCCAAAACGTACAGCACGTCTTATGAGTCTCCGTAATACATACCCTTGTTCAGTATTAGAAGGTGTTACACCGTCTTTTATTATTACTTCTGCTCCACGAACATGGTCTGCTATTACTCTAAAAGCTTTTTTATTGTCATTATATTTTTTACCGCTTACTTCTTCTATTCTTTTTATTATTAAAGCTATGGTATCAATATTAAAAATATCACTATCATTGTTTGAGGCTGCAGTTATTCTCTCAAGTCCTCCACCAAAATCTACGTTTTTAGTAGGTAACTGTGTAAAGCTTCCGTCTTCCTGCTTTACATATTCCATAAATACAGAATTACCTATTTCCATAAACCTTCCACATTCACAGTTTGGATGACACTCTTTACCAAAATCATCAGTATGGATGTCTTTTCCAAAATCATAAAACACTTCTGTGTCAGTACCACCTGGCTCACCTGCTGGCATGTTCTCTGGTGTACCCGACCTACTCCACCAGTTCTTGTCAGCACCATAATATGAAACTCTCTCATCACCCCCTAACAGACCCTTCCAAATCTGAGCGCTTTCAGTGTCTTTTGGTATACCTGCTTTTTCATCCCCTTCAAAGACTGTGACATAAAGCTTTTCTGGATCAAGACCTATCTCTTTAGTCAAGAACTCAAAAAACCAAGGGATCTGCTCTTGTTTAAAATAATCCCCAAAAGACCAGTTACCGAGCATCTCAAAATATGTAGTGTGTCTGTTGTCCCCTACCTCTTCTATGTCTTCTGCACGGAAACACTTTTGTGAGTTGGCAATTTTTTTACCCTTTGGGTGCTCTTTATCTAAGAAATATGGTAGAAGTGGCTGCATACCTGAGCTTGTAAACAAGGTTGTTGGATCATCTTCCGGTACGATAGGCGCAGAATCAATTACAACGTGTCCGTGCTTTTCAAAAAACTTTAAATATTTTTCTCGTACTTCTTCTAGTTTCATATTAGTAAGATTAGTAAGAGTATTATAACACGGACTATATTTTAATACTTTTAGTTAATTGTTCAAGCCTTTTTATATCTTCTTCTATACTTAATAGTGCATCTTTAAAGAAATCAGGCTTAGTAGTGTCTATGCCTATATCTTTAAATATATCGTCGGGGCTATTACTGCCACCTGAAGATAGGAATTGCTTTATATTTTTACCAAAGTTCTTATCTTTTTTATATTCATTATTAAGCGCTCGGCTTATGATCTGTCCATATGAGTAC
>JADHUX010000023.1 GCA_016784285.1 Parcubacteria group bacterium | reverse complement strand
TTTGTGCGAAGAAAAGATACGAATGCATCGCCTTGCTCATCTTTGCCAGAACCCGGAGGACCTCCAAAACAAACAATAATACGTTTCTTAAATGTAATTTTTTTCATTACAACACTCTCCTTCAAAAAATATTTTAAAATATAGTATATAGAGACTTTAACGACAAATAACAAACTGTGAGTAGTTTACCACACCTATGAATAAAAGTCAAGATAAAGAAATACGAACACGCATAGCCCCAAGTCCGACAGGGGACTTGCATATTGGTACAGTGAGGACTGCGCTTTTTAGTTATCTGTTTGCAAAGCAGAATGATGGTAAGTTCATTGTTCGTATTGAAGACACTGACAAAGAGCGAAGTAAAAAGGAATTTGAGAAAGATATATTAGAGGGCTTCAAATGGCTAGGTTTAAAAGAAGATGAGATGTACAGACAATCAGAACGCACTGATGTATATAAAAAATATATTAAACAGCTTCTAGATAGTGAGAATGCATACATTTCAAAAGAAGAAAGTAAAGCTAATCCGCCAGCTGGCGGAGCGGGAAAAGAAATAGAAGTAGTGCGTCTTAAAAATCCTGGTAAGAAAGTTGAGTTTGAAGATATGATACGTGGGAAGATAGAGTTTGATACCACAGAACTTGGTGATTTTGTAATAGCTAGAAGCATAGATGACCCGCTATATCACTTAGCCGTAGTGGTCGATGACCACGAGATGTCTATAAGTCATATTATTCGTGGGGAAGACCATATCTCTAATACTCCACGCCAAATCCTTATACAAGAAGCATTGGGTATAAATAGACCTAAATATGCCCATATTCCTCTCATTTTGGCCCCAGACAGGTCTAAGATGTCCAAACGTAGGAATGCCACCTCAATTACCGAATATCGTCAAAAAGGCTATATTTCTAGGGCTTTAGTCAATTATATGGCTCTACTTGGCTGGAATCCGGGTACAGATAGAGAATTATTCACTTTAGAGAAGCTTATAGAGGAATTTAAGTTAGAAAACATTCAAAAAGGTGGTGCTGCTTTTGATATAGAAAAATTAAATTGGTTCAATAGGGAGTACATAAAAAGGATGTCAGAAGATGAGGTGTTTGAAAATGTTAAGGAAAATTTACCAACAAGTATTATAAATATGAGTGAATACAGCGATGCAATATTACGGAAAATAATTCCTATAATTTCTGAACGAATGAATGTATTTGGTGATATAAAGCAAATGTCAGATGACGGAGAATTAGATTATTATTTTAAAAATCCAGAATATAATGCTAAAGATCTTTTATGGAAACAAGACACTGATTTAAAAACTTCTAGTGAGCATTTAAAAAAGATCGCAAGTTTACTTGAAGGTATTAATGAAAACGATTTTATTCAAGATAGTGTAAAAGAAGTAGTTTGGGGCTATGCAGAAGAAAAAGGAAAAGGTTCTGTGCTTTGGCCGATGCGTTATGCTCTATCAGGTCGCGACAAATCTCCAGATCCATTTGCTCTTGCTGAGGTTTTAGGTAAAGATGAAACTATCTATCGTTTAAATAATGCTATCAATAAAATTGGGTAAATTATCGTGGTAAAAGGTCTTTCCTCGTGGAATGAAGTGGAAAGAGGTGAGTCCTTTAGGAGCGATTTTATCCACACTTCTCTAAACTAAAGTATAATAGAATAGGTATAATATATATAAATGCAAAAAACTTTAACTAAAATATTAATACTAGCTTTTGTACTAACTACAGCCCTTGGCGTTAATTATCTCTTCGCCGCATGGGTAGGTCCGACACAAGATCCAACGGGTGGTAATACCGCACAACCTGTGCATATTGGTACTACAGATCAGGTTAAAGACGGAGGTCTTTCACTCGACGGACTTTCCGTATTTGGCGGTGGGTATTTTCAGGGGAATGTTGGAGTGGGAGTTGTAACACCGACAGAGGCATTGGATGTAGACGGTGGGATAAAAGTAGGCAATAGTACTAATGCAAACGCAGGCACTATCCGCTGGACTGGAACTGATTTGGAGGTTTACAACGGAAGTGCTTGGGCTTCTCTAACAAGTGGCGAGGAAGCTCCTCCTGCAGAAGATCCTAATTATACAGATTGTATCAATGCTGGTGGAAGCTGGGTTGATGCAATAAGCACTTGTTATGTTCCGGGTACTAGTTGTCCTAGTGGGTGGACTCCAAATGCAAACTATAGTAGTACTAGATCAAATAGTTGTTCGGGAGATTGTTCTTCATGTTCAACAGGTTCTCATGTCAGAGTAAATGCAGGTATTGAAAGTTGTACGTATTATAGTGCCAACTGGGGTTGGGAAGAAACTAGACAAGGTGGACTTATATGGACTAGGAATTGTGGAAATCAGAATCGAAGTGGTGCTGGATGTAGTGCTGTTAAAACCGAAATCGGCTGTATCAAAAATTAATTAGACAAAATTCTAAAAACCTGCTTATTTTAATTATTAAGTAGGTTTTTGGTATAATAATATTATGTTTAAGCAAATCAATTGGCTGTTTTTGATCATAGTTGTTGTTCTAGTAACGGCAGGGTTTTTGACTGTCAGTATTGTTGATGCTTCTATAGTAGACGAACTAAAAGATAGGATTTCAGACAGAAATACAAAAATTCAGGAATTAGAGAAAGAGATAGCAGAGTACCAAGAAGATTTAGAAGAAGTAGGTGAAGAAAAGCAAACTCTTACTAATGAGGTTAAAACTTTGGACATCTCTAGGCAAAAAATCGGAACTGATATCAAACTAACTCAAAACAAAATAGACTCTACTAATTATCAAATACAAGAACTGTCTTTGGGTATTGATGATAAAGAAAAAAACATAGACAAGAATACAGAAGTTATAGCTGAGACTATACGTACAATGAACGAAATAGAGTCAGACTCTCTTATAGAGATAGTGCTTTCTAACAACGATATCTCTGGTTTCTTAAACCAAATAGAGACACTTCAGCAGTTCCAGTCTAAAATGCGTGACGACGTGAAGCGTCTTACAGGACTTAAAGCAGAGCTTGTAGATACAAAAACACAAACCGAGAGAAAGAAAAAAGAGCTAGCAGACTTTAAAGGTGATCTTGCAGATCAAAAATACGTCTTAGATATAAACAGAAAAGATAAAAACACACTACTTAGTATTACAAAGAATAAAGAGTCTAATTATCAAAAACTTTTAAACGAGAAAGTTGAAGCTCGTAAAGCCTTTGAACGCGAGCTTTTAGATTTGGAGTCTCAACTTAAAATAGAAATAGACGAAACAAAAATCGCAAAGAAAGAGAAGGGGGTTCTCGCTTGGCCACTCGATAAGATTACGGTTACTCAACACTTTGGTAATACTAAATTTGCACAATCTGGTGGGTATAACGGCAGTGGACATAATGGTATGGACTTCCGCGCATCTATAGGTACAAAGGTTAAAACTGCTCTAACTGGAGTAGTGACAGCAGTAGGTAATACTGATGCAGTACCCGGGTGTTATTCATATGGTAAGTTTGTTTTAATAAAACATAACAATGGTCTTACAACCCTTTATGCTCACTTAAGTTTTACAAGTGTCAAAAAAGGCGACACGGTAATCACTGGGGATACAATAGGCTACTCTGGTAACACAGGTTACTCTACTGGTCCGCATTTGCATTTTGGAGTGTATGCAAGTCAGGGTGTACGGATAGTAAGATATGGAGATTATAAAAGTAAGACAAACTGTGCTGATGCAAATATACCAGTTGCACCACTTAATGCTTACCTAAATCCGATAGATTATTTATAAAAATCAATTAACCCAGTCGACTGGGTTAATTGAAATATTATAGAATAATACAAAATATTGTGCGACACTTAGGGGATAAATCTCCCGTTGACCGTAAACTTTTAAAATGCTAAAAATATCTTAGAAATTTAAAAAATAGTTACTTAAAAAAAGAAAGGAGGTTTACTTATTATGATAACTACTTATGAAGAAGCTAAGGAACTTATAGGTGAAAGAGTAAGTGTTGAGAGAGAGTCTGTAAGAAAGGTTTTTAGCGTAGTAACTAATGTATTGTCAGTAGTTGAAGCATTAGAAAATCCTGAAATAAGAAGTGGGGCACAAAACGGACTCCTTTGTGTAATAGGTGGAAAACGAGAAAAAAGTGAGACTGAGGAAGCGGGAGATCTTCAGATGTATATTTACCCCGATACAAAAGTAGACAAACTTTTAAAGTGCACAGATTTATCTTTTTAATTTCTAAAAGCTTTACGTAAAAAAATACGTAAAGCTTTTTTATATTAAAATAAGTTTTAAATATTGTGCGACACTTAAGATTTTAATTTCTTTAATAGGGTATTGAGAAGAGTAAATAATAATCATAAAAACGTCCTCTAAGACGTATTTATAGGTACAAGGGTACCAGTAGGTTATGGTCACAAAGTGATCAGTATTAAGATTATTTAGAAAAATTTAAAAATTTAATTTTAATAAAAATAAATTAATAAATTTAGATAAAGATATTTTAGGGAATTAAGAAATATTTTTTTATTACTTAACTTAATAATAGATACTACATATTAGTTATTAAGCGCGCATAAAGACGCTCACAAAGCTTTTTTGAACTAAAGGGAAGGTGTATTAAGAGAAGTAGGACTGTTTGTTTTATTATGTATGTCGCAAAAGATATATTGTACGACGCATATGATTTCAATCATCTCGTCACAACGATACCTCCCCTGTCACATACTTACTATTAAGACACAAGAATTACTTTTATCTTTATTTAAACAAAAACAAACCACATCGAAAGATGTGGTTTGTTTTTTCTTTTTTAAATTACCTCTTGGCGATATGGTTCTCTACGCCCCAACATTTAGAAGATGCAAGCCATGGGCTAGTCCCCTCTTTTTCGAAGAGATACGTCGCATAATCTATGTTACCTTCAAGCGTATATAAATTAATACCAAGCCTATCAGCTGTATCGGAATGGTAATACTCATTGATCTGCATTACCCCGACATCGGAGCTATTAACCAAGCCTCTTATTACATCGCCATTTTTCTTAAAATGCCGGAACCGTGATTCACATTTGGCAACCTCTGCCATCACCGGATAATTTTCAAAGTGCTCTCGTACGTATTCCTCAACAGTTGGAGATTCTATGAACCTCGTATTGTTTATCTGAGTAATACTTCCCTTTTGATCTGTTACTGAAGCTTCCACAAGTGGAGCGCCGGTAGTTGAACCAAGAAGAGACAAGATTAATATCGTTATTTCTATGATAAGCGTTTTTTATTATTATTAATGCTTTAATAAGGTAAACCCTATAAAAACAAAAAACCGACCGAAGTCGATTTCTGTGTATATAATAGCATACTGTCAAGATTTGTCAACCCCGTCGTTCGCGAGTGACGGGGTCAATACCCTAAAAACTACCGTTTCATATGGCTTTTAAACAGCCCAGATAAGCTCCAAATATGGTTTGAGCTCATACTAGCAAGTACTAGAAACGCTGCTATATAGATTATATGGTCATCTACTAAGTATGCATGCTCTCCTACCTTTGGAAATGTAAGGCCTGGGAAATAGTATAGTAGCATCATAAGTGCTCCCAAATATGAGCTGAATCTTACTATAAGTCCTAGTATCAAAGCTGCTCCGATGAGTGTAAGCCCCCACTGATTAAGAAAATCAACAAATGGCAATATCTGAGGGGATGCAAGCCACCCATAAAACCCTGAAAATGTCTGAGCATTGTTTAAAAACCCTCCTGCTGACCATGTAGGATCTACAACCTTTGTAAGTCCTGCGTACAAGAAGAGCCAACCGAGTGCTAAGCGTAGTAAAAGTATTGCTGTATCTGTTTTAATTATTCGTCTCATATTGTGTATTTTTATTTATTTCTTTAATATTCTTATATTTTAACATCATAATACCGCTTAATATAAATATAGTTGTGGATAATACTGCAGAGATTAAACAATACAAACAATATGAATTAAGTATGAATGCTTGTGCGTATACAAACCACATAGACATTAAGAATCCTGTCGTTGAGATCACAAAAAGTGACTTAAGTAACTTTTTTTTACCTTTATTTGACAATAAAAACACTAGTATAAAGATAGATATATAAAATATAATTCCTAATAGAGCTACAGGCATTCCAAACACTGTTGAATATGTACTGGTTGTAACAATGTTACAACCATCTAAAATGGAACAATTAATATCTGAATGTGTATAATGTTTGATGGTTAAATATGTAGAATCAGTTATACCGATAATGCTTAATACTAATATAATTAATATAAACCAAGCTGAGGGTTTAACCTCCTTTTTATTTTCTATATTATTTTGCATTTTATTTCCCAATAGCCATAAGTACATTTACAAGAGAAAGTGCTGTACTTATAAAACCAGTAACAAGAGCTATTAATGTTGGCTTATTTTTATACCATTTTGCTTTTTGTTGACTCTGTTCCATATTATATTTATTTTAACTCTTTTTGTTGCTTTATGAAAGCAATAGCTCCATATAGACCACCGAAGTCCTCGAGTTCTGCTTTTTTTATCTCAGGAAGCTCTGGGAACTTAGTATTTATCTCTTTTAAGTATTTCTCTATTAATTCTACTTCTATAGCTGGATCCCCCACTATCATAGAGCCACCAAGTACTACTACGTCTGGCGACCAATGAAGTATCGTATTATAAAGCCCGTAAGCAAGAGTCTTTGCAAGTTCGTCCCATATTGCAGGATCTGTCACTTCGTACGCTTTCTTCCCTTCTCTCTTTTCAAGAGCAGTACCAGACACAAGATCTTCTAAACTTATGTTATTTTTAAAATCTATAACCTGATGCCCAGGCTCAAAACCGAATCTATTTTCATCAAGTACTCCGTTATGGTATCGTGCACCACCTACTCCAGTACTTACTGTTATATATACACCTATTCTTGTTCCCCTGCCAGCGGGTGGGGCGAGCTTCCCTGCTCCACTTAACATTTCTCCCATACCAACAAGTGCCGTGTCATTTTCTATAATCACAGGAGCGCCGACAACTTTTTCCATCTCCTCTTTAAGTGGTTTATCATTCCAGTCAGGAAGCATAGATGAATTTACCATTATCGTCTTTTTATTATTAAAGGGCCCTCTCATCCCTCCAACTGCTTTTTCAACACTCTCTCCTTTTGCTACCTCATCAAAAGCTTCTTTAAAAGCTTTTATAGCTTCGTTAAAATTCTTCGGCGTCGGTACCACTTTAGGTTCGTCAAAACTCTCACCATCTTTTGACAGCGCTAACCTCATCTTTGTCCCTCCAATATCGAATAGTAAATACATATTATTTAATCAATTTTTTAAATTCTTCTATCATGGGGACTTGTTCTGCTTCAAGTCCATACAGCTGTGCTGTATAATACGCTGTCCAATCCGCAAGAATGAGTGATGCAAAAACTTTATGATATTTGTCTTTACCTTCTATTTCTATTACATCCACTGGTAGTCCTCTGTCTTTATACATCTCCTCAAGTACTTCCATTCTTTTTATTATTCTCTCATCGTCTTCTGTATCTTTTAAAATTATAAAATGAAATTTTTCTGTTAGCTCTTTTACAGAATATGCTTCAAGTTCATTGTGGTTCATTTCTGGCAATACATTATAAAATGCAGGCACCTTCCCTGTCTCATTAAGTTTTATTTTCCAGTTATATGCTATT
>JADHUX010000022.1 GCA_016784285.1 Parcubacteria group bacterium | reverse complement strand
GCTATCTATACAAACGAAATAGTCCCAGCCCAGACATTTTTTGAGTTTACCAAACCGTTTGTATGGTCTTTGACTCCAGACAAAAGAAAAGATATATCTATAAGTGATATAAAAATATCTAATACAGAATCTCTTCCAAGGATTGATGCTACTTTATCAAATACTTCCATATTGAATATATCAGATATAGAGGTGGTTGCTATAGTGTTTGACACTAATGACAATGCTGTTGCGGTCTCAAGTACATTTGTAGAGTCTCTTCCTGACAGGTCATCAAGAGATATTGTGTTCACGTGGCCAAATAAGTTTGATTTAAAGCCATCTCGTGTAGAAGTAATACATCGTGTTCCGCTTGAAAATTAATTAAACTTCTATGCTTAGAGTAGGTATAAAGAGTTCAATTAGAAGGATTTCAACTAGGATTGACTGGGTGCTGTTCTTGGCGAGTCTACTTCTTGTAGGAGCTGGGCTTGTAACCATGAACTCTTTTGTGGAAGGTGCAAATTATTTTTTTGAAAAACAAATAATCTGGGCAACGCTAAGTATTTTGATATTTTTTGTATTAAGTTTTGTTGATTTTAGATTTTTAAGACGTACAAGTGTAATAGTGACTTTGTTTATAATATCTGCAATTATACTCATACTTATATTTTTCTTAGGTAACTTTGTATTAGGAGCACAAAGCAGGTTTGATTTTGGTTTATTTTCTCTTCAGCCGTCAGACCCTATAAAGCTTGTAGTGATATTGCTTCTTGCAAAATATTTCTCTCGTAGACATGTTGAGATAGCAAATGTCAAACACATATTAGTTTCGGGTTTTTATACTTTTGTTTTATTTCTTCTTGTATTTTTACAACCAGACTTTGGTTCAGCGATCATCATAGCCTTTATATGGTTTGGTATGGTGCTTGTTTCAGGGATCTCCAAAAAGCATTTACTAGTAGTGTTTATGGTCGGTGTCGTTGCTTTTGGAGGTCTTTGGATGTATGCATTTGAAGATTATCAGAAACAACGAATCCTTACATTTATCCACCCTCTTACTGATCTCCAAGGTACAGGGTACAATGCATATCAGTCAACTATTGCTGTAGGCTCTGGGCAAGTACTTGGTAAGGGAGTAGGGTATGGTACTCAAAGTAAATTACAGTTTTTGCCAGAATATGAGACGGATTTTATATTTGCAGCGTATGCTGAAGAGTGGGGTTTTGTTGGAGTAGTCATAATCCTTCTTTTATATGCCATAATGATATGGAGGATTATTAAGAATGCAATTCATGGAGCGACCAATTTTGAGATTCTTTTTGGTGCAGGACTTGCAATACTTTTTATAAGTCACTTTATAGTGCATGTGGGTATGAATATAGGCTTACTTCCTGTGACAGGAACTACAATACCGTTTTTAAGTTATGGAGGGTCGCATTTACTTACAGAATTTGTAGGACTTGGGATACTTATGGGTATGCGCCGATACTCTCGTGGTACACATAAAGACGACATTAAAAAGGAGTTCTTAGGAGTTTAGTCGTAAATACCCACTGTTTCAGCCACCATTTGCTCTACTGTAAAATCTCGTTCCACTTTTTCTTTCAGATTTTTGCCGTATTCTAGAGCGTCTTGTTTGAAATCAATTAGATCAGATATTGCGTTTTCTATAGCTTTAGTATTTTTAGTTTGGACTAGGCGCCCTGATTTTTTGTTTTCTATGATCTCTGGCATACCACCTATGTGTGTCGTAACTATTGGTAAGCTAGCAGACCCCGCTTCAAGTAGTACATACGGCAGACCCTCTTTTACAGATGTAAGTGTAAAGATATCAAAGGCTTTTATGAGTGTTCTAGCTTCGTCGATATGCCCTAAAAGAAATACATTGTTTTCAAGCCCCAACTTTTTTATAAATTGCTCAAGAGGGAATTTTTCTTCACCACTACCTATTATAAAAAACGAAACATTATAACCTTTTTTAACTAAATTATGTACAGCGAGTATTGCAAACGGCAACCCCTTGTTCTTGTGAAGTTCAGAGATGGTGCCGATCCATGCAGTATTTCTAACACCGAGGTCGGACCTCGGTGTTAACATTTTTCGTGCTGTTGTTTTGCTTTCAAACCTGATTTGAGAAATTCCGTTATAAATCATCTTTATCTTTCTGCTTACAAAGAGCTTTGGTGCATTATGAAAATCATCTTGAGATACTACGATAGTTTTGTGAGAGAAAATTACAGTAAGCCACGAGAAGAACCACAATACTTTTTTTGATATAACATTCCTGTCTTCTTTATACGCCCAGCCATGTGCTGTAAATATTATTTTTTCTACTCTGGCGATCCTGCCTGCAAATGCACCAAGTCCACCTATCTTTGAACTGTTAAGATGTACTACGTTTGGTCTTTCTTTCTTTAAAATTTTAAGTAAATTAAAAAATACTTTCCACTCAGAGAAAATATTAATATCTCTTGATAAATAGGGAACAGTAATGGTCCTGATATTTTCATCTTTAAGTTTTACCTTTAAAGTTCCGTCCCCGCCAAGTGCTACAGTTACGTCGTACTCACTTTTGGGTAGGTTGGTCGCCATATCAAATACATACCTCTGAGCTCCACCCCAGTTGGATTTAGTGATGATATATAAAACCTTTGTTTTAGCCACTTTTTTATTCATATTATTATATTGTAACCTATTAAAACAGTAAAAAGTATTATATAATAACGACGATTATGATTACAGGACGGAAAAATGAGTCATTATTGCTGTTTTTAGGCGATATTTTGTTTTTAATAGCGGCGCTGTGGGTAACCTTAGCACTTCGCTATTTTGCTGTACCAAATAGCGAAATCTTCTATGAACACCTTGCTCCATTCGTACTTCTTTTTGTAGTTTGGGTCCTTGTTTTCTTTATAGCAGGGTTATATGACAAGCATACTGTAATCTTTAAAAGAAAGCTTCCAAGTATTATATTAAACGCACAAATTGCAAACATAATCATTGCTGCTTTGTTTTTCTTCCTTATTCCATATTTTGGTATTACACCTAAGACGAATCTATTCATTTATCTCTTTATTTCTTTTATATTTATAGTTTTCTGGAGGTTATCTCTATTTCCAATCCTTGAAAATAAAAAAAGACAAAACGCACTACTTATTGCAGGAGGTAAAGAGATGTTAGAACTTAAGGAAGAGGTTAATAATAATAAACGTTATAATTTTCAGTTTATATCATCTCTTGATTTAGATACAGTAGATGATGAAGAATTAAAAAATTATATTTCCGAGCGTGTTAAAGAAAATAACATATCATTAATTGTAGCCGATACGAGTAATGAAAAAGTATCGTCAGTAATACCAATTCTTTATGATCTAATTTTTATAAAATCTAACTTTAAATTTTTAGATTTTCAAAAAATGTACGAAGATACTTTTGACCGTGTACCTCTTTCACTTGTTAAATATAATTGGTTTTTAAGTAATGTTTCTAGTTTGCCTAAAATTACACACGATTTAATTAAAAGATTGGTTGATATTATAGTGTCTATAATTTTAGGAATACTCTCTTTACCTTTTTATCCTTTTGTAATTATCTTAGTTAAACTTCTTGGAGACAAAGGGCCAGTATTTTTTATTCAAGAAAGAATCGGTAGAGATAATAAGTCTATTTATATTTTCAAGTTTAGAAGTATGAGTATTTATGAAAGTGAGAAGGTTACAAAGGTAGGTAATATTTTACGTAGAACAAGAATCGATGAGTTACCTCAGCTTTGGAATGTGTTAAAGGGAGACTTATCTCTTATAGGTCCACGTCCAGAAATGCCTAGTAGAGCAGCATTTTATGAAAAAGAAATTCCTCATTACAACTTTAGGCATCTTATCCAACCAGGGCTTTCTGGCTGGTCGTTGATTCATAGCACAAAACATCCTAGATTTAAAGTTGAGTATGATGAGACAAGAGAAAAACTCTCTTACGATATTTATTACATTAAAAACCGCTCACTTTTGCTCGATCTTTATATAGGACTTAAAACAGTTAAAACTTTATTCTCTCGAACGGGGTTATAATAAATAATATGAAAAATAAAAAAGTAGTAGTAACAGGCGGCGCGGGGTTTATTGGTTCTAATTTGGTAGATGCCTTAGTAGAAAAGGGTGCTGATGTGCACGTGATAGACGACCTTTCCGCTGGAAAGAAAGAGAATGTAAATGAAAAAGCAACACTCCATGTTGTAGATATAAGAAATCTAGATGAGATTTCTCCTATAATAAAAGATGCTGAATATGTATTTCATCTTGCAGCACTTCCACGTGTACAGTTCTCTATAGAGCATCCAGTAGAGACTAATGATGTGAATGTAAACGGTACGCTTAACATTTTAATTGCGGCGCAAAAGGCGCAGGTAAAGAGAGTTATATATACTGCATCAAGCTCTGCATATGGTGACCAAAAAGAGATGCCACTTAAAGAGATTATGGTAGCAAATCCTAAAAGCCCATACGGACTTCAGAAGTATATTGGCGAGATGTATTGTAAGGTATGGAGTGCTGTACATAACTTAGAGACAGTATCATTAAGATATTTCAATGTATACGGTAAAAGACAGAGTGATGAAGGTGAGTATGCTCTCGTCATAGCAAAGTTTTTAAAACAAAAAGCAGAAGGAAATCCAATGACAATATGTGGAGACGGAGAAAATACTAGAGACTATACAAATGTTAAGGATGTCGTACGTGCAAATATCCTTGCAGCACAGTCAGAAAAAGTAGGAAAAGGAGAGGTGATGAATATAGGTGCAGGTAATAATCACTCAGTAAATAATGTTGCAAAACTTATTGGCGGAGAAGTGAAATATATTGAAGCACGACTAGAGCCAGCAAACACTCTTGCAGACTTTACTCTTGCGAAAGAACTTATAGGCTGGGAACCACAAGTAACTCTAGAACAAGGACTTAAAGAGTTGTAATAATACACAAATAAACGCCTAAATATATATTTAGGCGTTTATTTTGTTATACTAAACATATGAATGAAACAATCTTCAGATTTTTTAATGACTTTGCATTACAAAATGAAATATTTGATACTATTATTATTTTCTTAACTGATAAGTTCGGATTACTTTTAATATTTGGTCTTATAGTTTTTCTTTTCACTCATAAACATAAAGAAGACAATATAAGAAATATTTTTGTGATTTTTATCTCTGCACTCGCTGCTTGGTTCGTTGCAAGAGTGGTTAAGTTTTTTTATTTTTCTCCTCGTCCGTTTGAGGTGTTAGATACTGCTAACGTATTGTTTGAGTATGAACCTGGGGATTCATTTCCATCAGGACATGCTACATTTTTTTCAGCTCTTGCTACTTCATTTTACTTTTATCACAAATATCTAGCATGGATTTATATAATCGGAGCAGTGCTTATTGGTGCGTCACGTGTAATAGCTGGTATTCATTGGCCGTTTGATATACTAGTCGGCTATGTTTTAGGGGGTATTATAGGGTATTTCGCATATCTTTTGTTTAAAAAATAGGTACTTGATACATAATACCTTATGCTTTATACTTCTTTGATATGTTGAAAGTTCGAATAATAGCACTAGTCATATTAGTAGCCGCTGTAGGAATCGGCTATTTTAACTATAATTCTGAAACAAGTTCAGAGTCACGTTTTCCGTTTAAATTAGGACTTGATCTTGCTGGTGGTACACACCTAGTATACAAAGCAGATACTTCTGAGCTACAAGCCGTAGATGTCTCAACCTCAATGGACACACTTCGTGATGTGATAGAACGTCGCACTAACCTCTTTGGTGTGTCAGAGCCAATAGTACAGATAGAGAAAAGTTCTGTATTTGCAGGTGGTGAGCGTGAACAAAGACTTATTGTAGAACTTCCAGGTATTACTGATATCGGGGAAGCAGTACGTATAATAGGAGAGACACCAACACTTGAGTTTCGGCTTGTAAGCTTAGATGTAGAACCTCTTGCAGAAGAGAATCCGCCAGCTGGCGGACTTACACAAGAAAGGTTTGATTCTTTATTTGTATCTACAGAGCTTACTGGACGATACTTAGATCGAGCAGCACTTGAGTTTGGTCAGGGTGGTACAAGTGGACACTTACAGAACGAACCAATAGTCCGCTTAGACTTTACAAAAGAAGGTGGAGATCTGTTTGCAGAGATTACTAGAGAAAACGTTGGCAGGACTTTGGCGATCTTCTTAGATGGGGATCTTAAGTCAGCACCTGTTATAAATGAAGAGATCACAGGAGGAAGCGCTATCGTCTCTGGTGGTTTTACACCACAGGAGGCGCGCGACCTTGTACGTAATCTAAACCTCGGTGCACTTCCGGTACCTATAGAACTTATAAGTACACAGACTATTGGTGCATCACTTGGGAAAGACGCACTTGATAAAGGTGTGCAAGCAGGGATATTAGGTCTTATAGCGGTAGCATTATTCTTACTTGTTTGGTATAGACTGCCAGGTGTAATAGCTATAATCTCACTTACTGTTTATATTGTTATAATGCTTGCATTGTTTAAACTGGTTCCGGTTACGCTGACTGCAGCAGGGCTCGCTGGTTTCTTACTCTCTATTGGTATGGCGGTTGATGCTAATGTGCTTATCTTTGAGCGCATGCGCGAAGAGCTAAAGGCAGGGAGTGACACAGAGCATTCTACTCACGCAGGCTTTAAGCGTGCATGGCTTTCAATCAGGGACGGAAACATTTCAAGTATTATCACAGCAATTATATTATTCTGGTTTGGTACATCTCTTGTAAAAGGTTTTGCACTTACATTTGGCCTTGGTATCATCATCAGTATGTTTACAGCGATTACAGTATCAAGGACATTCTTATATGCATTTGGAAAGCTTGAGAACAGAGGGGTGGTTAAATTCTTATTTGGTTCAGGAATAAAATAATTATGTTAATAGTAAAATACAGAAAAATATTTTTCATTCTTACTGGGTTAATAATAGCTGCAGCTATTTCTTCGATCTCTATTTTTGGATTAAACTTTGGTATTGATTTTACAGGGGGGGCTATCACCGAGGTAAGCTATCCAGAGATAGTACTTGGAGAGGAGAATATAAATACTAGACCTTCAAAAGAGTCTCTTGAAACAAGCTTACAAAACCTAGACATCGGCGGATTTTCTATAAGACCTACAGGTAGTCCGTCAGCTGACGGAGGCTATATACTTAGAACTCAAGATCTTACAGAAGAGAAGCGAGTAGAAGTGTTGGACGCTTTGTCTCTAGGCGGTGAAAAGCAGGTGATACAAGAACGTTTTAACTCTATAGGTCCAACTATTGGCTCAGAGCTTCGCAACAAAGCATTTGTGGCGATAGGTATCGTAGTTGTAGCAATAATCCTTTTTGTAGCTTTTGTATTTAGGAAAGTCTCACAACCTGTGTCTTCTTGGAAGTACGGTATAGTTGCGATCATTGCGCTTATACATGATGTGCTTGTGCCTGTGGGGATATTTGCATTCCTCGGCTACTCAGTAGGTGCAGAGATAGATATACTCTTTGTGATGGCGCTTCTTGCTATCTTAGGCTATTCAGTAAACGACACTATTGTAGTATTTGACAGAGTAAGAGAGAATCTTCGTTTGAATCGAGAAAACAATAGCAAAGAAGACTTTGAACTTACAGTAGGTAAGAGTCTGAACCAAACATATGCAAGGTCTATAAATACATCTCTTACTACACTCTTTGTACTTATAGCTTTGTTCTTCATTGGAAGTGAAGCAACACAAGATTTTGCACTCGTGCTTGCGACAGGTGTAATCGCTGGTACATATTCTTCAATATTCTTGGCGACACCGCTACTTGTGGCTCTAGGTAAACGATCCTCAAAATAAACAAAAAAACTGAACGTGTAAACGTTCAGCTATAATAAAGCTAGGTAAGGTATATACGTCTAAACAACAGACAATATAATCTAACGATCCTTTT
>JADHUX010000021.1 GCA_016784285.1 Parcubacteria group bacterium | reverse complement strand
AACTTAAAGATATGGAAGTTTTAATATAACCACCTGTGGATAAGTAATTGACCTCTTTATTTATCAGAGTTATTATTAAATTAGAAGTAGTTCTCTGATATCCATCGTTGGATTGTATTATTGAGTGGGGCACTTCGTGGCTTTTATTGTTTTCAGGATAGTTTTTTGTTAGCACGGAGTGTCCGCTCTCGAGCTTTAATATAATTTTTTTATTTATTACGAATGGAGGTGATTCATAAAATAATCATAACAAAAAATGCTGGAAGGTAGGTACATCGTGGGTGATGTATAATATAGACGCCTCGTTTCTCGATATAAACTTTTGAAGTTTATTAGAGAAACGGGGCGTTTTTTATTTACACTACTACTCTTTTTATAAGAGGGTTAATAGTAGTAATTATCTCATAGCTTACAGTCCCTACGATCTCCGCTAGGTCAGTGGCCCTTAGTACTTCGTTTTTGTCTTTATCTATTATAGAGACTACGTCTCCAGATTTTACATTTATGTCATTGCATTTTACTGTAATCAAATCCATAGATATCCTACCTATGATTCTGCATTTTTTACCTTTTATAAGTACATACCCTCGGTGTGAGAACACTCTTGAAAGCCCATGCCAATATCCTATAGGTACTATAGCTATAATAGTATCTTTTTGTATTCTTTCTGTAAGGTCATAACCTACAAAATCATCCTTTTTTAATTTTTTGACTTCACTTACTTTTGCTTTCCAGCTTAATACTGGTTTTAGTGAAAGAGTTTTTTTATTTACTAGAGAGTGTTGAACTTTACTTTCTTTGCTTGGCCAATAACCGTAAAGCCCTATACCGATACGCACCATATCAAAGTGTGCATGCGGATACAGTATAGCTCCACCACTTGCAGACGCATGGAACATTATTTTCCCAAGACCAAACCTTTTAAATATTATTTGAGCTTTTTTAAACTCTTCTATTTGTTTGTTAGTATAGTGTGGGTATGTAGCATCTTTTGCTGAAGCAAAGTGAGTGTACGCCCCTTTTAATTTTCCACTTAGTTCATTGTCTTTTATTATTTTAATAACTTTCTGTAATTCATTAACGAAGAACCCCTGCCTGTGCATACCTGTGTCTACTTTTATATGAAAGCAAGGGCTACCCTTGATATGAGAGACTTGCTTGAGAGTTTCAAAAGTAGATATAGTGATTTCTAGATTATTTTCTACTGCTAGATCTATCTCATCTTTTGAGAGAGTGGGGCCAAGTACTAGTATTGGTTTTTTGATTCCGACACTTCTTAGGGTCGTTCCTTCATGTACACTATCTACACAAAAACCATCAACTTTGTCATTGACTATAAGTGAGAACTCTCTTAGACCGTGCCCATAAGCATTGGACTTAACTACGGCATACATTTTAGTCTTTTTCTTGAGAATAGAACGAACAACCTTCACATTATGCAATGCTGACTTTTTGTCTATCTCAACCCATGTTTTTAAGTTTGATCCCATAAGTATTTAAACTATACCATACCAAAAAAGTTAGAATTACGATATACTTGGCAATATTACGCCGTCGTAGCTCAGTAGGTAGAGCATTCCCATGGTAAGGGAAAGGTCCGCAGTTCAATTCTGCGCGACGGCTCAAAACACTATGAAAGAAGAAATAAAAAAAAGGATAGAAGAGATAGAAGAGGCGATGCAAGCTACTGACTTTTGGGCTGACAAAGACAAAGCACAAGCTACAATCCGCGAGCTTGGAGAGTTAAAGGTAGAGCTTGAAGGTGGTGGCAAGTATGACAGCTCAAATGCAGTGATAACGATCTTCTCTGGTGCAGGTGGGGACGACGCAGAGGACTTTACTAATATGCTTTTTGAGATGTATAGAAAATATGTTGAGAGTAGAGGATGGGAAGTTTATATAATACATAAAAATGAAAATGATCATGGTGGTTATAGAAACATAACTTTTGAAGTAGATGCTAAGAAGTCATATGGAGTTTTGAAAAACGAATCAGGTGTACACAGACTTGTAAGAGTCTCACCGTTTAATGCGAAGAAGCTTCGGCATACTAGCTTTTCAATGGTAGAGGTAGTGCCAAAGCTTGATAAGCTTGCAGACTTTAATATTGAAGACGATGAGTTAGAGATAGGCTTCGCACGTTCTAGTGGACCAGGTGGGCAAAACGTAAATAAGAGAGAAACTGCAGTACGAATAGTGCATAAAGAAACTGGCTTGTCTGTACATGTGGATGGAGAGCGTTCTCAAGCTCAAAATAAAGACAAAGCATTAGAGCTTCTGAAAGGTAAGCTATTTAAAAAGCGTGAAGAAGACCGTAAAAAGCATGAAAAGGGGCTCTCAATAAGCGCTACTACAAGTATAGAGTGGGGAAGTCAGATACGTTCTTATGTACTTCATCCGTATAAAATGGTTAAAGATCATAGGACAGATGTGGAAGTTCGTGATGTAGAGAAAGTCTTAGATGGAGATATTCAGAAATTTCTAGACGCGGAGAAAAATTTAGAGTAAAATAGATATTATTATCTATGATTTATTTTGATCAAGTTTCAAAATTATATAGTAGTGGACAACCAGCACTTGATAGTGTGACTCTCTCCATCGCCCCTAAAGAATTTGTATCTATCGTTGGTCATTCTGGTGCTGGTAAGACAACCCTACTTAAAATGCTTCTTGCAGAAGAGTGTCCATCAGACGGTGGAGTGTTTTTTGAATCTTCAGATATTCACTCTTTCAAGAAGTCAGCGTTAAATAACTTTAGACGACGCATCGGTACCGTATTCCAAGACTTCCGATTACTGCCCAACAAGACTGCATATGAGAACATTGCCTTTGCAATGGAAGCAGCAGGCAAGACTGACGAAGAGATACACTCAGACGTACCTCATGTGCTAGAGCTTGTAGACCTTGGAGACAAGATGTGGAACTTCCCACACGAGCTTTCAGGCGGAGAGAAACAAAGAGTAGCGATAGCACGTGCCATAGTAAACCAACCTGACATTATCATCGCAGACGAGCCGACAGGTAACTTAGACCCGATCAATACATTTGAGATAGTTCAGATCCTTAAAAAGATAAATGACCTCGGAACAATGGTAATACTTACTACACACAACAAAGGCGTAGTAGACTCTGTAGGAGGTCGTGTAGTGACTATGGACGGTGGACGAGTAATAAGAGACGATAAGAAAGGTAAATACGCGCTATAATTAAAATATGATAGGAACAAACTTTAAAAGAATAATAAAGTCAGGTTTTGTAAGTTTCTGGAGAAATGGCGTAGTATCATTTGCTTCTATCCTTGTGATGACCATGACACTTTTTGTGCTAGGTTCAATCCTTTTTGTTAATGCAACACTTGACGCTTCACTTAGTCAGATTCGTGACAAGGTTGATATCAACGTATATTTTGTAACTACAGCCCCAGAAGACGATATATTTGCTCTTAAAAGCTCTCTAGAAGCACTTCCTGAAGTTGCTGATGTAGAATACGTCTCTCGAGAGAAGGCTCTTGCAGAGTTTACACTTCGCCATCAGAACGACCAGCTTACACTACAAGCTCTAGAAGAGCTTGGTGAGAACCCTCTTGGTGCAAACCTCAACATCAAAGCTAAAGAGACTTCACAATACGAAGGCATAGCGACATTCTTAGAAGACGAAAGTGCTCTCTCTACACTTGATGATACATCTATTATAGATAAAGTTAATTACCTACAAAACAAAACTGCAATAGACAAGCTTACAAAGATAGTTGATTCGTCAGAAAAGTTTGGATTTATAATCATTGCAATACTTGCTATCGCTTCTATAATTATCTCTTTCAATACTATTCGTTTGGCTATCTATACATCAAAAGACGAGATCTCAGTGATGAAGCTTGTAGGTGCTAGCAATTCGTATATACGTGGACCGTTTGTGTTTGAGGGTATTATGTACGGTGTTGTCGCTGGTATAGTCACACTTATACTTTTCTATCCGTTTACTGTATGGCTTGGTCCACTTACAGAAAACTTCTTTAGTGACATAAACTTGTTTGACTATTATATAGATAAATTCTCAAAGATATTCTTTATTGTATTAGGTTCAGGAATACTACTTGGTGCAGTATCAAGTTATATTGCAGTGTGGAGGTATCTTAAGAAATAAGGAATGAAAAAGAATCATAAGTATATTTTTGTTGTAGGTGGTGTAATGTCCGGAGTAGGTAAGGGTATTGCTACATCATCTATTGGTAAAATCCTCCAAGCGAGAGGCTTTACAGTCAACCCTGTAAAGATTGACCCATATTTAAATGTAGATGCAGGTACTATGAACCCCACCGAGCACGGTGAGGCTTTTGTGCTTGAGAGTGGTTTGGAGTGTGATCAGGATATGGGTAACTACGAAAGATTTCTTAATATAGATTTGAGAGATGAAGATTACATAACAAGTGGTATGGTTTATAAAAGTGTTATAGACCGTGAGCGTAACTTGGGTTATAAAGGTAAATGCGTAGAAGCAATACCTCACATAAGAGAAGAGATAATAGACAGGATAGACAAAGCAGCACAGAGGAATGGCTCCAACGTGTCCATAATAGAAATAGGAGGGACGATAGGAGATTACCAGAACATTATGTTTATTGAAGCAGCCCGAGTACTTAAGATGCAAAGACCTGGTGACGTACTCTTTGTGATGATGAGCTACTTGCCGATACCCAACAAGCTCGGCGAGATGAAATCCAAACCTACACAAAACGCTATTCGCTTACTAAACTCGTATGGAGTACAGCCCGACATCATAATAGCTCGAAGTGAAAAACCACTTGATAAGAAAAGGAAAGAGAAGATAGCGGTCTCTTGTAGTGTACGAGCAGACCACGTGATCTCAGCACCGGACATAGAAAGCATATACGATGTACCAGTAAACTTTGAAAAGGATAATCTAGGAGAGATAGTGCTAGATCTACTAGATTCTAAAAACAAAAAGAAAAATACAAATTTGAAAGATTGGAAAAAGTTTATAACTAAAAGTAAAAAAGCTTTAGGAGGAAAAAAAGAAGTTCATATAGCAGTCGTTGGTAAGTATTTTGATACAGGAGACTTCGTACTTTCAGACGCTTACATATCTATCATAGAAGCACTTAAGTTCTCCTCATACGAAGTAGGTGTAAAGCCGGTGCTTCATTGGCTTAGCTCCAAAGAGTTTGATAAGGGAGGAGCAAAGCTTAAACAGCTCAAAAAGTATGACGGAGTACTAATACCAGGTGGCTTCGGCGAGACAGGTATAGAAGGCAAGCTCAATGTAATACAGTATGTAAGAGAGAATAAGATTCCTTATTTTGGTATTTGCTACGGTATGCAACTAGCAGTGATAGAATATGCTCGCAATGTTCTAAAGATGAAAGATGCAAATACAGCAGAGATAAACTTAAATACAAAGTATACAGTAATAGACATAATGCCCGACCAGAAAGAAAGACTTAAAAATAAAGACTACGGCGCTACGATGCGACTCGGCTCTTACCCTGCAAAGCTCAAAAAGGGAAGTATAGCGCAGAAAGCTTATAGGAAAGATAAGATAAGCGAGAGGCACCGCCACCGATACGAAGTAAACCCGCAGTTCGTAGAAGAACTTTCTTCTAAAGATCTGACATTCTCTGGCACATCACCTAACGGCAAACTAATGGAGATAGTCGAACTCCCAACCTCCAAACACCCATTCTTCCTTGCTGTGCAGTTCCACCCTGAGTTCCAAGCGAGACCTCTTGCACCGCACCCACTCTTTACAGAGTTTATAAAAGCGAGTGTTAAAAAGAAAAAGAAATAAAAAAGGGTAAATGAATTAATTCATTTACCCTTTTGGAAAAACAACTATTGATTTGCTAAACCTTGGTCTGTTAAGTATTTTTCAAAGATTTTGTCATCTTTTAACTTTTTTAAGTGTGACTTGATTGCGTCACGCCAGTTTTCAACTTCTTTTAATAGCTTTAATATATCATCAACTTTTACACCAACAAGAATATCCATTAGATTCTCCTCCTTATAAATGACAAATAGCTAAATTAATCTTTACTTTCTGCTTAGAATAAAACCATACTTATCCAAATCCTGCAAGCCCAATTGTGCTAAACCGAGTTTAGCACATTTTGTTACGTAACATGCTACGTAACACACCCAAAAGAACTTTTGAATTAACTCTAGAATTAATTCAAGAGTTCGTGGGAAAGGTTTTTCCTCGGCGGAACGAAGTGTAGCGGAGGAGGGAACTTGAGGAGCGAATTTTTACAATAAATATGGTAATATAGGCACATATTGCTAGATCGTCGAAGTGGTGGGAATAAAAAGCAATAAATTTTGCTTTTTATCTGATTTTTACGAAGTAAAAAATTTTCTTTAAATTTTGTTTTTAGAGTTGCCAGATCGTCTAATGGTAGGACACTGGTTTCTGGTACCAGGTATCTAGGTTCGAGTCCTAGTCTGGCAACTCTGAAAAGAAAATTTAGAAAATAAGGGTTTCTGGTACCGTCAATCAGGGTTCGAATCCCTGTCTAGCAGCAGCATAAAACTCCGCTAGGTTAAACCTAGCGGATAAGGACACACAATTGAGAATTCTCCAAACCCACCAACGGCTCAACTTCCTAGAAGTTGAGCCGTTGGAAATAGCTGTATCTAACGGTGTTTAGATTTGGCACGCCCGCACACTAACTTTCACAAAGTTGGTCGTGTGGGTATAATACTTATATGAAAGACAGCTATATAAAAGCTTTTACCAGATTTCTCTCTCATACTGATGAAAAAGAAATCTTACTAGAAGGGATTATTAAAGAGATAGAAAAATATAATATTAAATCTGTCCTTGATATCGGTGCTGGAGGAGGGCTGTTGAGTATCCCACTTTCTAAAGAAGTAAACAGATATCTTGCTATTGAGCAAAAAGAAGAATATGTAGAAAAGTTAAAAGATGCTGGGCTAGAGGTGGTACATGGAGAATTCCCAACGGAGGTTGATGAATCTTTTGATATGGTTCTTGCTTCACATTCTCTTAATTCTTATAGAAAAGGAAACTTTGAATCTTTCGCAAAAGAAGCTTTTAAACTTGTAAACAAAGGTGGTGTACTGCTTATCATTACATATAGAGGACAAGAAGATGACTGGACTAATCTGATGGATGATCTAGGTGTTAAAAAGAAAGAGTTTGAAGTTAAAATAGGAGACTATAATAGGATCGGATACAATACTTTAATAGGTTTACTCAACTCTCTAGGAGAGATAAAGACAAGAAAAGTCATAACTAAAGTTGAGACTGACAATATTGAAGATATGGTCCAAGTACTTTCTTTTGTATTTAGTTATGGTAAAAAAGAGAAAGAAGAGCAGTTTATAGCACTTCGCCCCAAACTAGAGAAGATACTCAATTCACAATACAAGAATGATAATGGATATTATTTCCCATTTCAACACTTTTTTATAACAACTAAAAAAATATGAAACTATTACTCACATCGTCTGGGCTTACAAATCAGTCAATAGCACAAGCGCTTTTAGATCTGGTAGAGCTACCAGCTGAAGAAATCAAACTAATCTTTATACCAACTGCTGCCAATGTAGAAAAGGGGGACAAGGGTTGGCTTGTAGAAGACCTACTAAATTTAAAGAAACAAGGATACGAATCAGTAGATATTGTGGACATAGCGTCTGTACCAAAAGAAGAATTACAAACTCCTTTAGAAGCTAGCAATGTCATATGTTTTGGTGGAGGTAATCAGCAGTACCTTGCAAAGGTTTTGAGAGAATCTGGTGTTGGAGAATTATTACCAGAGTTACTTAAGACAAGGACTTATGTAGGCATAAGCGCAGGAAGTATGGTTGCAGGGCAGTTTGCTTCACCGGAGGGTTTGAAGCTTGTCTACCCAGACGAACAAATTCCAGAAAAGATAGAGCAACCACTTGGCTTTGTAGACCATGTGTTTATACCTCATCTAAATTCTGAGCATTTTCTATATGCTAGGAAAGACAAAATAGAGAACTTAAAGAAAATTGTAGGGTATCCTATATATGCACTTGATGACAGC
>JADHUX010000020.1 GCA_016784285.1 Parcubacteria group bacterium | reverse complement strand
TAACTTTCCGTGTAAAGATAGAGTCGTCGCCAGTTGAATAATTATAAAAATTTGTATTATCGTCATACTTAAGAACATCACATACATCACCAGGGCAATTTTTAATATTATTATTTTGTACATCAATAGTACATGCTGAACCATTTGAACATACATTAAGACCTGCGAGCCAATTACCACCTTTTATATTGTTTTCATCACGCTGATTTCTTATAAACTCAACTGCTTCTTGTGCAAGATAAAATGCAGTAATCTGATCCCTTGCAAATACCGCAGAAGCAAGACCTTTAGACGCGATAGTAATAGGTCCTGCAATAGAAACAGTAAGTATAGCTATAGCAACAAGTGCCTCAATAAGTGTAAAGCCATTTTGTTTTCTATTTTTTATTTTTTTACTATTTTTTAACATTTTTATATATCTAATACTCTTTGTGACACCATCGTCTGTAGATTAAACTCTGTCTTGATCTTCTCTTTAACACCAGCGGATCCACTTATTATCATCACTATCCTTGGCTGTAAATTGTCACTTGACGAAGTACCATCAACATAGAAAGAAAGATCGTCTATAGTAACTTCTGACGCTGTAATGTTTATAAATGATCCTGGTGTACCTCCACTTTCTGATTTTTCAATACGAGTACCGTTTATTCTATATACGATTTGATCACTTGAGTCATCTGGGGTACCTCCTGAAGGCTCAAAAGCAAGAAGTTTACCTCCTCCTGTACAGTCTTTTGATTGGTTAATGTTTGGTGGCGGAATATTGTTTGAAAACTCACAGTGGTATGTTGTACCAACCCTCATCTTTCTAGACATACTCTCAATAGCAAAGTTGAGATTATTCATAACAGAGTTAAGAGCTTGAGCTTTTTTGTTTGCATCAATAAGAGCTAAAAGCGACCCTACACCGATAAGCATCACTGCACTAAACAATGCAGTTGCTACAAGCATCTCTATCAACGAAAATCCACGTTTACTGTTTATTGTCTTATTTTTTTTGCTGTTTTTTTGCATTTTTCGTTTTATATTTTGCCATTACTCTTGTATAGATATTTGTCCAGTCGTTATCGTTTCAATATTCCACTCTACACCCTCCGGAGACGATACGGTGATTTGTGCAGAAGCATAAGTATCCCCTGTTAGATTAGTCTTTATGATAGCGTCAGGATTTGGTCTCTCAAAAATTATATCAAGATATGTTATGCCCGAAGGTGAACATTTTTCTACCCCTGTAAAAAGAGTTGTGCAAAACTGCGCTATTGTATTACCCTTACCTATACTAAAAGTCTCCAATACTTCAGAAGAATCGTCGTATTTTTTATTTTTATTAGTATCTTTGAAAAAGATGTAGGAATTATTACTACTTGTATCAAAATGCACTCCGTACCCAGTATCAAACACACCTGGGCTAGACTCTCTAATACTTAATCCAAATACTTGGGCTTTTCTTATAGACAAAGCTACGTCATATGCAAGGTTTTCAACCAAAAGTGTCCCAGAAAATTTTGAATGTTTTGCTAAAATTACACTAGTTATAATAACAAAAATAGCAACTGATACTAAAAGCTCTACCAGAGAAAAACCAGCGTGTTTCTTATTGTGTAGACGAGATATTATAGATGAAGAATGAGAAGTGTTTTTAGATTTCATAAAATAAAATTGAGAATATCTATTTCAAAGAAAAATACTAATATTAATCCTAATATTAAAAATGGTCCAAATGGTATCTCACTCTTCATTGTAAGTCGTTTTTTGCTTAAATACAATGCAGAAATTAACATAAGAAATATCCCGACCACTGCACCAACCCAAAACGATATCATTATTGCACTTGCTCCTAGAGATAGTCCTAGAAACCAACCGATACCTAAAGCTAACTTACCGTCACCCAAGCCTATCCACCTACCTGACGACACAAACCATAGTAGGAAAAATGGAGCAAACAATATAGGACCAGAAAATACTGGTAACAATGTCGGTATTGAAAGTTCAAAAGTAGAAAAATCAAAAAACATGCTCGCAAGTGACAATGTAGCAAAAGTATAGACCAAATCATCTGGTATTATCTTATGTCGTAAATCATAAACCAAAATAACAATAAGTATAGAAAATATTACTATAAAATAAATACTTGTAAGTATTAGCTGTATGGGAGAAATAAATAATAAATCTGAGATTTTCAAAAATATTCCTAAGAAAATAAGCCCAGTAGTTAGCTCAATAAAAGGATACTGCCAGGATATTTTGCTTTTACATACTCTACATTTACCAAGTTGAAATATAAATGAAAAAATAGGGATAAGCTCAAACCATGATAGGTTTTTCCCACAAGAAAAACAATTTGATCTTCCTAAAACTGTCTGACCTGTATTATGTCTTAGAGCAACAACATTTAAAAAACTTCCGACAATTACTCCGAATATAAAATAAGATATTGCTACTATAAACTGTATTGTTTCCATTTAGTATATTCTTAATATTATAACAAAAATCCACCATATATGGTGGATTTTTGTTATAAAATCTAGATTATTTAACTTAAAACTATGGTTTTAGGTCGTATACTGGATCAACTCCTGAGAAGTCTGTCTTTGCGCTTGATGAACCTTCGTCAGGACATTGATTTGTTCCTGATGAAGCTGATGCATCTACGTCACTACTAAATACTGAGTGTGCTGTGTCTTCAAGTGTTGCTCCAATGTGATAACTTGTACATCCTGTTCCTATTGCTGCATAACTATATGCTGCAGAACCTACTGGATCTGTGGGGATAGTTGCAATATGACCTGGTGTCACAAGTGTAGCTGCATTAATAGCAGATGGGTACCCTCCATTAGCATCAAAGTAAAATTCTAGAGCTAGTTGTAGTTGTTTTAAATCTGAAATTCTTTTTGCATCTCGTGATTTTGTACGCGCGCTGTTTAAGCTAGCCAATACAACAGATGATAGAATCCCAATAATAGCGATAACTACTAAAAGTTCAATAAGTGTAAAACCTTTATTTCCTATTTTTTTCATATTTATAATTAATTATAATTAATTTAACAACAAAACGACCTAATTTCGTAGGCTTTAAAAAAGCCTAATGACATCATGTGTAGTATATATTATAGACATTAAATGGAAAATCTGAAAGTAGAGATGTGGATAACCTTAAATACTAGACGAAATATTGTATATTGGCATAAGAACAGCTGCTAGCAGTACTCCCACACCTAAAGCAAGCGCCACGATCATCATAGGTTCTATAAGCGTAACCAAAGTATCAACAGCATTCTTTACCTCTCTTGCATAAAACTTGGACAAAGTGTCTAATATCTTACCAAGTTCTCCAGTCTCTTCTCCAACCTTCATCATTTGGATCATTATGTTTGGTATTTCAGGATATTTACCTAAAGATTCAGATACTGGGGCACCAGCTTTAATAGCTTCTGATGATTCTTTAAGAATTTTTTCATATGTGGTGTCTCCAACAACTGTTGCTGATATCTCAATCGCTCTTACCATAGCTATACCACTTGAAAGCATAGTACCTAAGTTGTCTGAAATCCTTGAAAGATATAATTTTCTGTATAAATTACCAAGATATGGTACTGAAAGCCTCGTACGTGATATTGAAGACTTACCAGCTTCTGTCTTACTAAATCTCCAAAAGAAGAAGCCTCCTATTATTATCAATATGATTAGAAATATACCGTAATTTACAAAGAAATTACTTAAACCAACAACTAATTTTGTATAAATTGGTAATTCTTGCCCAGAATCAAGGAAGATCTGACTTATCCTCGGTATAACTAAAGTAAGCATAAGAACCATAACTGTAAGAAACGTAAACACAACAAATGCTGGGTAAATAAGGGCGTTTTTTGCTTTTGAGGTTACTTCGTAAGATCTATCCAAATAATCAGCTAAGTATGTAAATGTTTGATCCAACTTTCCTGATTCTTCTCCAGCTTTTACCATATTTACATAAAATGGAGTAAATATTTTGCTATGTTTACTTAATGCTTTTGAGATTGTATTACCAGCTTGCAGGTCATCTACTACATCTGAAAGAGCGCTTTTAAGTAATTTATTTTTAGATTCAACTCCAAGTAATTTAAACACTCGTAATGCTGATACTTGTGCTTCAAATAATGTAGATATTTGTCTAGACAAGATAACCACTTCTTTATTTGACACTCTATCAAAAAAAGTAATATCACTACCTAAAAAAGTTTTTTCTTCTGCTGAAATGATTGATGCAATAATCAACCCTTGTCTTTGTAAAGAGTTAATCGCTACGTCTTCATTGATAGCGTCAATACTTCCTGCCGTCTCGTGGCCTGTTTTGTCTATTGCTGTATACTTAAATAACATAATTAATAATTACTAGATTAATTGTTCTAACATCTTTGGGTTAAGTGAGTGTATCTTTGCGTCTTCTATTGTTATCTCTCCACGTCTTACAAAGTCCGCAAGTGATCTGTTCATATCTACCATACCTTCTCCAGAGCTTGTCTCGATTACTGTATTTATCTCATGTGTTCTTTTCTCACGTATAAGGTTTGCTACAGCATTGTTGTTTATAAGTAATTCATATACAGGTATCAAACCTCCTGAGATCCTTGGCACAAGTCTTTGTGAAAATATCCCAGCTAAAGATGCTGCAAGCTGTACACGGATCTGATCCTGCCCTACTTCTGGAAATGAATCTATAATCCTATCTATTGTTTGTGCTGCATTGTTTGTATGAAGTGTTGACAATACAAGATGCCCTGTCTCAGCTGCAGTAACAGCTGTTGATATGGTTTCTGGTCCACGCATCTCACCTATCATAAGTACATCTACATCTTGTCTAAACACTGAACGCAATGCTGTACTAAAATCTTTCGTGTCTATTTTTACTTCACGTTGGTCAATCATAGACTTTTTTTGTTCAAATACGTATTCTATAGGGTCTTCAATAGTTACTATATGCTCTGATCTAGTATTGTTTATGATTTCAAGCATTGACGCTAAAGTCGTTGTTTTTCCTTGTCCTACCGGACCTACAACAAGGAAAAAGCCTTGCTTCTTCTGGGCAAAAGCCTCAAGGAAAGATGGTAAACTAAGCTCTTCTAAGGTCTTGATTTTCTCTGGAATAAGTCGTAATGCTATACCTATAGCACCTTGCTGGAAAAAGCCATTTCCCCTAAAACGAACTTTCTTATAATTATAAGAGAAATCAACTTCTTGAGTCTCCAAAAATTCTTCTTTTTGTTTTGCTGTCAAAAGTTCTGATATAAATCCTAAAGTATCCTCTTTAGTTAAAGTCTTTCTTTTTAGAAGTGGTATTAATATTCCATTTACCCTAATCGTTGGTTGATTATCTGCAGATAAATGCAGATCAGATGCAGATTCTTTTACTAAAATATCAATAAGTTCGTCTAATTCTTTTTTGTAATTGTTTATTTCTTCATTCATATTTTAATTTTTATTTATTATGACTTTTTATAGCTTCTTCTACTTTAACCAAAACTTCAGACGGTATAGTATTTGCTTTTATAATATAATCATCTACTCCTAGCTCTTTTGCTTTACTTACATCAGACTCTTGCCATTGGTTTGATAATGCTATAAGTATTGCCTTATCAGCTAATTTTTCATTTTTAATAGTTTCAAGGAATTTATGTCCGTCCATATTTGGCATAACAATATCAAACAATACTACATCTGGAGAAAGTCCTTCACGAAGTTCTTCAAGTGCTTTTTTAGAATCAATATTTGAACGAACGTCAAAACCACGCTCTTGAAACTTTAGTGAATACATATCCAACATAAAATTATCATCATCTACTATTAATATTTGATATTTTTTGTTTGTATTTTCCATAATTATTGAACTAATTATACTATCTTTTAAATACTCATCAAAGCTTAGTTTGTATGAATATGTGGAAACAAAAACTCAAAATGTGGACGTCGCACGTCCACATTATTCATCAAAATTATACCCTCCTTTAAACTCTTCGAGCCATTGTATAAATTCTCTTTTAAAGTCTTTTTCATTTGTATTATATAGTTCGTAAAATAGCTTTTTATTTACTATATTTGGGAAATTATCTTTACCTATTAAGTCTTGTAAACTAGACCATTTATAATTTATTAAGAATTCAAAAGCTTTTTTAGGGTTTTTAATTCCATTTTCACGCCAATTTGACTGAAATAGATCAAGTGGATTTGCCATAATATAAAAAGGAATCCATAAAAAATGAGAATCTTTATGGATTGGTATTATCTTTGTCCTTCCTTGAAATAACACCCCGCTTCTATCGTTGATTTTATTAAAATATTTTGTATAACCATCAAATACTTTTCTAGAAAATTTCCCTGTATTACTATCGTCTTTTTCTAATACCAAAATATGTGGATGGTTTGACATTAAAGACCAGCACAAAACATCTACTAATTCCTCATTAAGTGGACGTGCGACGTCCACATTTTTATTGCATCTTTCAGAATAAGAGCGAACATTTTTAACCGTATTAAATCCATTAAGATTATTAGCAAATCTAAGATAATCTTTGTTATTAAGAAAAATCTTTCTTTTGTCTACTCCTCTATTTAAAATGTGAAAAATATCACCCTTCATTAGATTAAATATATACCATGTGGACGTGCGACGTCCACATCTATCCTTGTTCTATTCTGATACTGTAAATGTTTCTCCACCAAGAGCATTGATCTCACTGAAAGGAATCTCTTTTTTAAATGCTTTTATTATTGCGTCCTCTTTCATTGTAAACATACCGTTTGCGCGTGCGACCTTTTTAATCTCAGCTTCAGATGGATTTTTAAGGATTATCTCTTCGATCTCTTTTGTCATCTCAAGTATTTCGTACACTGCTGTTCGTCCTCTAGTACCAGAAGGACATTCATTCGTTGGCTGAATATTAAAGAATTCTTTTTCTGTTGGAACCATTTTCCTATATTCTTCTGGAAGATCAGCAAACTCTTTGTCGATCATCATCTTAAGGCTGTCTCCTACTGGTACTGACGTTCCTGTGCCAGGACATAGCTTCCTTACAAGTCTTTGTGCTATAGCGACTACAAGAGTAGGAGCTATAAGGAATGGGTCAACACCCATCTCAATGAGTCTTGGGATCACACCAAGAGCATTGTTGGTGTGAATAGTTGATAATACTAAATGCCCAGTCAAAGCTGCCTGCACAGCAAGCTGAGCTGTTTCTTTGTCTCTAATCTCACCCACCATTATAATATCTGGGTCTTGGCGGAGTGTTGTTCTTAAGCCGTTTGCGAAGGTATACCCTATCTCTGGTCTAACTTGAGACTGACTAATTCCTTCGATATTGTACTCAACTGGATCTTCTAGAGATAATACGTTTTTTGTATTACGATCCATTTCATTAAGCATCGAGTATAGAGTTGTTGATTTTCCTGAGCCTGTAGGCCCTGAAATAAGTATTAATCCAAATGGCTTTTTTATTGCATTACGTAAAAGTTTAATACTCTTTTCGTCAAAGCCCATCTCGTCAAGTGTCCATATACCTCTTGCAGTATCTAAGATCCTTATCACTACCTTTTCTCCATAATACGCTGGGAATGTAGATACACGAAAATCAATCTTTCTGTCGTTTAAATTAGTAGAGAAGCGACCGTCTTGTGGTTTTCTTTTTTCGTCAAGCTTCATTGAGGAGAGTACTTTTATACGAGCTACAACTGCATTGTGTACCTTTGGCGGAAGTATTAGATTAGTTTTTAGAGCGCCGTCTACCCTAAACCTTACTCTAACTTCTTTCTCCATATGTTCTATGTGAATGTCTGACGCACTACCTTCTACAGCGTATCGAATAATATTTGCTACAATCTTTGTAACAGGAGCGTCTTCTTTAGTAGGATCTTCTTCTTTTTGAGGTTTTTTAGCTTCCAAGTCAATAGCTTTTTGGCTTTTAACTACTTCTGTTTCAAGTTCTGTTATAGCCTTATTAACCTCTCCAGAAAAACCTTTATACATCTTTAAAACTGTAGCAAAATCATTTTGTGCTACAAGATACACCTTAAAAGGCATATTTATCTTTGAAGAAATAAAGTTTAGTGCATCTAGAGCTTCTATGTTGTCAGGGTCAACAACCCCAACTTCTAATACATTGTCAGTGACACCTAAAGGAACAAAATTATAATGAAGAGCTGATTCTTCAGGTATATATTTAAACACCT
>JADHUX010000019.1 GCA_016784285.1 Parcubacteria group bacterium | reverse complement strand
CCCTGTCTCATTAAGTTTTATTTTCCAGTTATATGCTATTGACTGGTTTCTTGTAGAAGAATAGATTACTGGAATCTTGCCTTTTAGTTTTTTAGAAAGCGCTTTTCCAACTTCTTCATATTCTGTTGGATATAAAGTTTGAGACAAGTTGCTTAATTCTTTCAAAGTCTCTTCATCACCTATTACTTTCAAAAGCGCTCTTAATGAGTACCCGAGCGCATTTCTTGGTTGTATGTCAGTGTCTGGCATTTGTACGTATGGGATAGAATGTTCTCTAGCAAGTTCTATAAGTTTTCCTCCGATAGATATTACAGCTATTGGTAAATTATTTTCCAGCCCTTTTTCAAAAGCATTGACTACTTCTTCTGTATTTCCAGAATAAGAACTTAAAATAAGTAACCTATTCTCCATCGCATCCGGCAGCCCATAATCTCTATGGATTGTCATATCAAGGGTAGGCCTTGATATTTTTAAAATATCGGCTGACAAATGCGAACCTCCCATACCAGCTACTATGAACTTGTCTTTTTTCTCAAGCTTGTCGGCATTCTCTACTACCGGCTCATACTCAAATTGTTTATTAAAATTTTTGATCGCTTCGTACATCATAATATTTATACATATACTAAATACTTATACTTGTAGTATATCATAGCGGTCAAATTTTATACGTAAAAAAGAGCCCAGTTAAAAAATCTCTGGACTCTTTATATTTTTTATACAACTCTAAAAATACGTACTATAAATTCTATGAAAAGTTTGGCGGTAAAGGTGTTTGTTTTTTCTTTTTTATCTTATGCTCTTGATGAAAAACTACCTTCCATTCATTATTTATTCTAACCCTAAAACAAAGTAATTTATCACTAACTGTATGACTAGGACAGCCACACATAAATGCTTCTGCTTGTACCCATTCTTCTTTCATTTTTGATCTGTCATTCGAATCATATAACCTAGCATGTTCTTTTGTCATAAAAGGAACAATGTACATTGTAATCATACAATCCTGAACAGGTATCGCAGGTAACGCAACAAGAGTTTGTTCGGGATCTATATTTATTAAATATCTATCCTTGATCTCTTGTGGTACCACAAATTTCAATCTTCCCTGAGCTTTTACTGAACTTACCGCCATCAACATCATTATAAATATACACAAAACTAGTAAATAACATTTCTTTCTCATTTCTCTATCCCCCTACAAAGATTTGAAAAATAAAACATTTAAACACTATCTACTTTAAGCCTACCACTGACTAAAAAGAAGTCAAGAATCTCAGCAAGGACAGTCCTTGCTGGGGATAACTATTTCAGACCTTTACAATTCCCTGCTGGAGTATAGCCAGCTTTACGAGCTTCTGCTGTAGAGTCAAACCAGATTTTATTCTTCTCTGCTATCCTTTTCCCACCTGAGCACCATGGATAGTGGTATTTAGAGCCGTTTTTAGAGGCTACGAGGAGCCCTTGTGTCTCCGCAGGCGCAGTAGCGCCTGCGGGGTTTTTATTAGAGTTTAAGACACTAGCTGAGAGATATTCTGGATACTCTATCCTTACAGCTTCCCTGCTGTCCTCTATAAGAGACAGCCGTCCTAAGCCAAAACCAGCAAATCCTATGAATATTATAAGAGCTATAGTATAAAGCTCACTTTTAGACAAATCATCAAGCTTTTGCTTGCTTTTTCTATATAATTCTGCTATATTCATACTTACATTATAAACAATTATGGCACATAAAAAAGCTGGAGGTTCAGCAAAAAACCTACGTGATTCAAATCCAAAATATTTGGGCACCAAACTATACTCAGGAGAAACCGCTAAAACCGGCTCTGTTATCGTGCGCCAAAGAGGTACTAAGATAATGGCAGGTAAGAATGTAGGTGTAGGTAAAGATCATACATTGTTTGCTCTAAAGGAAGGTAAAGTAAACTTCCGTAATACTAGAAAGCTTCACTTCGACGGTAAAACAAAAGTCAAAAAAATCGTAGACGTAGTTTAAATACTTAAAAAACCAACGGCTCAACGAGTTGAGCCGTTGGTTTTTTTGATATTTCTATAAATTCTGATACAGTAGCTTAAGAAATCAGAAATTTACAATAAAACATATAGGAGAAAAACTATGGAAAATATAGAAGTGTTTGAAATGGTTGAAGTATTAAAATCAAAAAAAATAAAGAGGATTAAAATAAGTAAAAAAGGAAAATGGAATAATTTTATATTAAATGATCAAATAGTTTACGAAGATCCTAATGGAGAAGATTCTGTAAGATATACAGTAGATGGGTTTGGAATAGAAGAAGGTGGAATATTTGCATATCCTACTGCAAATCCAAAGCTTAAACATGTACATATTACAGATCCAAATGGTCTTGTTTTACTTAGACGATATAATAATGATTTTTATGTAACCACAACTCGTGTTATTGGAATATCTGGAAAGGTTGTTGACGAAGTAGGAACGATCTTAGCACTTAATCCAAAAAGATATAACGAACCTGAATATATTGTAAAGTTTGAGCACGACTTTGAAGATGGGCATGATTGTAGAATTCTCTGGGATAAACCTTGGTATCCTAGAAAACATAAAGTCAAAGATGCTAAAAATCTTTACTTATGTTTAACTCATCAAATTAAATTTCTACAATAAATAAAAGCGTCCTTGTTTATAACAAGGACGCTTAATTTTTTTATATAGCGTTTATAACTAATTTAAATATTGCTTTTTGTTTTCCTACTTCTGCAGTAATATCAAACTCTCCTGTTTCTTTAACAGGGTGTTTTAATTCTATATGTTCAGGTTTAAGATCTATGTGGTCTTGCTTTTTGAGTTCTGCTACGATCTCTTCTACATGGATACCTTTAAACAAGTGCCCCTTTTCGTTTGCTTTACCTTGCATCTCTACTGTAGCGCCATTTAGTGAGCGCATGTTTTTGGCAAGTAAGTCTTGGTTGATCTGATCTTCAGTTTCTTGATTAAGTTTAACTTTTTCTAGATTTTTGATCTTCTTAGGTGTTGCTGGTTCTGCTAAACCATTCTTAAAAAGAAAATTCATAGCATATCCATCTGACACATTTTTAACCATATTCTTCTGCCCTACTTTAGGGACATCTTTTAGTAGTATAACTTTCATAGTTTTCTATTCTAACAAAAGTTCTACTGCTTTATCAAGTTGTGGGTCTAACCCCGCTTCAAAGTCTTCCGTGGTGAACTCCACTTCTACGTCTGCGGAGAGCCCTCCATTTGAGATAGATTTACCGTTTGGCGTGAGCCAACGAGCGACAGTTACTTTAAGTGATGTCTCTGGAGTGATCTTCACAAGCTCTTGTACAGAGCCTTTACCAAAGCTCCTTGTACCTACAAGTGTTGCTTTACCATGCTGAGAAAGTGCACCAGCCAAGATCTCTGATGCTGAAGCTGAACCTTGATTCATAAGTATCATCATTTTAAGTTGATCTGTGAAGACATTGTATCCTTTACTTCTATGAATCCTTGGATTTCTGTTTTCACCGAAGTCTTCTGTCACTACTATCTTCCCTGCTGGTAACCACCAGCTCGCCATGTCTATCGCAGCTTCTAAGAAGCCTCCAGGGTTACCACGAAGATCAAGGACCATTTTGTCAGTTCCTGATTCTATAAACTCACGAAGCGCTTCTCTAAATAGATTTGGTGACAGTGCAGAAAAGTTGTGTAGTTCTATTACAAATACTCCATCTTCACGAAGTTTAGTGTCTATAGTTGGTATCTGTATTGTGCCTCGTATTATCTTTATCTCAAGTAACTCTGCTTCACCGTCACGGAATATTGTAAGGTTAACTGCAGTTCCACCCTCTCCACGTATAAGCTTTACTGACTTGTCTATAGTCATGCCGTCTGTTGGGGTTCCGTCAATTTTTAGAACTTTGTCCCCTACCATTATTCCCGCCTTTTCTGCAGGACTTCCTTTAAGAGGTGCTACTACAGTAAGTACTTTGTCTCGTATTCCTATCTCCATACCAACTCCTTCAAAGTTGCCTCTTATGTCTGCTTCAAATATTTCTGCATCTTCAGGTGGGAAAAATACTGTATATGGGTCTTCTAATGACCCTGTGAGTCCGTGAATAGTCCCGTATAGCTTGTCTTGGTCTGTAATAGCGTCGGTAGTCGTAGCTGGTACAAATTTCTCATTTATAGCATTCCAAGCCTTCCAAAGAGGCCCGAAATCAACCATGCCGGGAGCTAGACTTCCGTCACTAGATACAGGCACGGCTGCACTTATCTGACCGTTTTTATTTCCACCTACAAATAGTCCAGAGAAAAACGCTCCTATTATAAGCAAAACTCCTACAACTAATATAGCGACGGGATATTTCTTTTTTTCTAAATTTGTTTCCAAAGAAGGTTCCATAATTAATTTTATTATCGCAAAAATAGAAGTATCGGTCAAACAAAAACTTATATACAAAATTCACTTGTTGGTAAACTTGCAAATAGTTATAATAAACTTATGTTAACTAAATATACTCATAAAGATGTTACGTGGATTGACCTTGAGTCCCCTACCAAAGACGAGGTGCAAAAGGTAATGCACGAATATTCTATCCACCCTACTGTTGCTGAAGAGCTTCTTATGCCTACCATGAAGCCGAGGGTGGATCTCCATGAGAATTTTATTTATCTTATACTTCATTTCCCTGCTTTTAAGCACACTCATAGCTTTGGGCAAAATCAAGAAGTAGATTTTATTATAGGTAAAGATTTTATCATTACTACACGTTACGATACTATTGATCCTCTTCATAAATTTTCAAAAATCTTTGAGACAAACTCTATTTTGGACAAAAGCGACATAGGTACGCATGCTGGTTTTGTGTTTTTCTTTATGATTAAAAAGTTATATAAGTCACTTGAACATGAACTTGAATATATAGATGACGCACTTGAGAAGATTGAAGACGATATATTTAAAGGTCATGAAAAACAAATGGTGGTATCACTCTCTGTTGTAAGTCGTGATCTTCTTAACTTCAAACAAGCTATGCGTACTCACAAAGAAGTGCTTAATTCGTTTGATGAAGTTGGTGTAGAATTTTTTGGGAAAGAGTTTTCACATCATATAAGATCTATTGTTAGTGAATATTATAGAATAAATAGCATGATGGGTATGCACAATGACTCTCTTAATGAACTTCGCCAGACAAACGACTCTCTTCTGTCTACCAAACAAAATGAAGTAATGAAGACTTTGACTATAATGGCGCTCGTTACATTCCCGCTTTCTCTTATTGCGGCAATCTTTGGTATGAATACAAGAGCTCTTCCTATAGTTGGAAGTCCTAATGACTTTTGGATAATTATGGGTATAATGCTTACATTAACATTTGTTATGTTTATATACTTTAAAATTAGACGAATGCTCTAAAAAGCAAAATGACACCTATAAAACTTCAAAATACACTAACTAACGAAAAAGAGGAATTTATACCACGTAAAGATGGTGTAGTTACTATGTACAACTGTGGACCTACGGTTTATAACTATGCACACATAGGCAACCTGCGTGCATATGTATTCGCTGATGTTCTAAAAAGAATGTTCGCTTATAATGACTACGAAATAAAACAAGTTATAAATATCACCGACGTAGGACACCTAACATCAGACGCCGACGAAGGCGAAGACAAGATAGAGACTGGAGCAAAGCGCGAAGGATTAAAAGTAAAAAATATAATAAAAAGATATACTGATGCATTTATGGGTGACATGAAAAGTCTTAATATAGATATTGATAAGATAGAATTCCCTAAAGCTACAGAACATATACCGGAGCAAATAGCTTTCATACAAACTCTTGATGAAAAGGGTTATACATATAAAACAAGTGATGGGATATATTTTGATACTTCACTACGTAAAGACTATGGTAAGCTCGGCAATATAAATACAAAAGGACTCGAAGAAGGCGCACGAATAGAGAAAAACAAAGAAAAGAAAAACTCTGCAGATTTCGCACTTTGGAAGTTTTCTCCGCCAACTGGCGGACCTAAGCAACAGCGTGAGCAAGAGTGGGATTCACCTTGGGGTGTCGGCTTCCCTGGATGGCATATAGAATGTTCTGCAATGAGTCGTAAACTCTTAGGTAATCAGATAGATGTACATACAGGTGGAGTAGATCATATACCAGTGCATCATAACAATGAGATAGCTCAAACTGAAAGTGTAACCGGCAAGCAGTTTGTAAATTACTGGATGCACAATGAGTTTATAACAATAGATGGCCAGAAGATAGCAAAGTCTGTAGGTAATACTATTTACTTAAAGAGCATAATAGACAAAAGCTTTTCTCCCCTATCTTTGCGCTATTGGTTTTTGACTGCGCATTATAGGACACAGTCCAACTTCACATGGGAAGCACTTGAAGGTGCGCAGACTACCCTCTTTAAACTTCATAAACATTTTGTGGAGGAGTATGGCGCAAAAGATGGCGAAGTAAATAAAGAATATGAAAATAAATTTCACGACTTCATAAATGATGACTTGGACATACCAAAATCAATTGCACTTATGTGGGACTTAGTAAAAGACGAGAGTGTACCAAAAGAAGACAAGCGCTCTACCCTGCTTGAATTTGATAAAGTACTTGGCCTTGGTCTAGATCATTCTGACAAAAAGCTAGTAACGCTACTCTCTGGTCGTGGCGACAAACTAGAAATCGGCAAGCTACCCAAGGCTATCAAAGCTATTGTAGACGAAAGAGAAGAAGCTCGTGAAAACAAGGACTTCAAAAAAGCAGATGAGCTACGCGATAAACTCCAACAGAAAGGCTATGAAATAGAGGACAAAGAAGACGGCCCAGATATAACTAAAAATTAATTTATCCCCAAAGTTTCCACACTTTATGAACTTCTTACGCCTAATCGTCAAGGTGTAAGAAGTTTTTTGTATGCTAAAATAAGTTTAATATGGCAGTTAACCAAACACCTCAATCCGCCAGCCGGCGGACTAATCTAAGGGTTCCTCCGCAGAATATTGATTCTGAAAAAGCACTTTTGGGTTCTATAATGCTCAAACCTGAGATCTTAAACGAGATCACTACTATTATCTCTCCTGATTCTTTCTATGCACAAAAACATAGGATGATTTACAAAGCAATATTTGAACTCTTTGGTAAGAACGAACCTATTGATTTGCTTTCTGTGTCTTCTAAGATGAAAGAAAAAAAACAGCTTGAGCAAATCGGTGGACGAAGCTACTTAGCAGAACTTGTAAATCTTGTACCGTCCGCTGGTAATGCAAAACACTATGCAGGTCTAGTACAAAAGACTGGTATGATGCGCTCTCTTATAAATGCTGCTGACTATATATCACAACTTGGTTATGACGAAGAACATGATCTAGATGAAATGTTAGACAAAGCAGAAAAGAAGATTTACGAAGTTACAGAATCCCCTACTCTACATAAATTCACAGAGATCAAAGACTCCCTCGGTGAAGCATGGGACAGGATTGACCACTTGCACAAATCAAAAGGTGAGATGCGTGGTATACAAAGTGGCTTTAAAGACCTAGACAACATGCTTTCTGGCTTCCAGAAGTCTGATCTTATAATCCTCGCTGCACGCCCCTCTATGGGTAAAACAGCTTTTGCACTAGATATAGCTCGCCAAGCTGCAACAAAACACAATGTACCTGTAGGAATCTTCTCTCTTGAGATGAGCTCTCAACAACTTGTAGACAGGATGCTCGCATCAGAGTCAAATGTAGATGCATGGAAACTTCGTACTGGACAACTCACCGTTGATTCTGAGTTTGATAAGATAAGAGAAGCATTAGACTCTCTTGCAAAAGCGCCAATATTTATAGATGATCAGCCTGCAAACAACATCCTTAAAATGCGCTCTGTAGCACGTAGGCTCAAAAGTGAGCGCGGGATTGGTCTTATTATCGTGGATTATCTACAGCTTATGGCACCTACAAATACAAAAGCTTCTGACTCTATGACCCAGCAAGTTACAGAAATCTCCCGCTCTCTTAAGACGATGGCTCGTGAGCTTGAGGTACCAGTGATTGCGCTTTCTCAGCTATCTCGTGCTATAGAGCAAAGACGTGGTAAACCACGCCTTTCTGACCTACGTGACTCTGGTTCTATTGAGCAAGATGCTGATGTAGTAATGTTTATACACAGAGAAGACAAGATGAATGACGATTCTGAAAAGACAAACATAGCAGAAATTCTTATAGAGAAGCATCGAAACGGCCCAGTAGGAA
>JADHUX010000018.1 GCA_016784285.1 Parcubacteria group bacterium | reverse complement strand
GTCGCTTGCGAGCGACGGGGGTTTTTAAATTCTGATTATTCTTCTGTTTCTGTAGTTTCTTCTGTTATCTCAACTTCTGTTGTTTCATCTGTAGCACTTTCTGCTAGGATTGCGTCGATTGCCGCTTTCATAGCTGTAAATGGTTGTGCTCCTGGGATCTCTATTCTTTCGTCTCCTACAACCATTATGTTGTGTGGAGTTCCTCGTCCACCTGAAGCAAATGCATCAGCTAGTTGATCCTCCACTTTCTTTTTATTGTCTCTGTCATCTAGACATCGTTCAAACTCTGGTACATCTAGACCTAGTTCTCCTGCGATCTTTGGAAGTTCGTCTAGATCAAGTCCGTCATTTGAAGGAGTGATTTCATATACTTTGTCTGTATATGCCCAGAACGCTGTATTACCACCTTGGTCAAATGCACATTCTGTAGCCTCAGCTTCTATTTGAGCTTTAGAATGAAGTTGTGCAAGAGGGAAATGTCGGTATACCCATGCTACCTTACCATCTTTACCATATTCATCTATAACTTGATGCATTGTCTCGTGGAATCTCTTACAGAACGGACATTCTGTGTCTGAGTATTCTACTATAAGAATCTCTGCATTTGGATTACCAAGTATATGATCATCTTCTGATACAGGCTTCATGTCAGCTGCTACATCAGTTGGTGCTGGTGCATCGTTGTCATTAGCAACCTTAGGAGAATCTCCCTTGTTTACCATAAATAATGCGCCTGCGATCACTATCGCTGCGATTATTATTGACAATGGCACCATTAATTTACTATCCATAAATATTTTTAAATTTATCTTACCCTTTAATAATCCAACTATTATATCATATATGAATTATATACAATATTTGACATAATATACTAAAATGGCAGAGTATGTGTCATAGAAGTACCGTCTTTTTTCTCTTCCCAGTTAGAAGTATCTAGTTTTATTTCACGGTTTGTACTTAAATCTTTATATTTGAGCATACCGTTCTTAATTGCGTATTCGTATATTTCTTTTGTTATCTTTACATCTTCTTTGCAGTATTTTTTTACCTTATCTATTTCTCCGTTTTTCCACCAAGTTATAGCTTCAAGTCCATGGCCGATCTTCTTCTTACCAAGTGTACCTTCTGCTACGGAGTCGAGCTTGATGCGTCTACCTAGAGAGTTTTTTATCTCTTTTAGAATATCTAAACTTTTTATATGAGTTAGATCCCCAGGGTAGTATTTGTTTAGGAGTGGTATATCAAAGTGATCAGAGTTATAACCTATAAGCATGTCTGCCTTCTCTATAAGTGGCCACAGCTCTGAGAGCTCTTCTTGCAAATATGTACTGTATTTGTCTGTCTCTGAGTCATGCACACATATTACAGACAAGTTTAAAGCAGCTGGGTCTGCACTACCTGCTTGTTCAAATGTATTACTAGTTTCAATGTCAAAGGTTATCTTACGCACTTTAGAATATTAGATTTTTTATCTCTTCTTCGGTTATCTCTTCTTCCTTGCCGGTTTTAAGTTCTTTTAGTTTAAATTTACCAGTTTTCTCTTCCTCTTCACCTATACAGATTATAAAAGGTATGCTTTGTTTGTCGGCCGTTTTTATTTGCTTGTCTATCTTTTTGTCAGTTATATTTAAAGCTATGTTTAGCCCTTGTTCTCGTAGTCTTGTGGCAAGCCCTTGAGCAAAAGTGATATTCTCGGCAGAGAGTGTGCAGAGCATCAGATCTGTAGTAGAAGTATACTCTGGGATCAAATTTCTTACTTCAAGGAAGTTTTTGATCGGCACATCTCCCATGCCAAAACCAACTGCAGGCACTTTCTCCGCATCAAATATTTCAAGTAAATTGTCATAACGTCCACCACCAAATACTGAGCGATTATTCTCTGGGTTTGTGTCATATACTTCAAACACCATACCAGTATAGTAGTCAAAACCTCGAGTTAAGAATGGATCTATTGTTATTTCAACATTCAGTTTGTCTTTTAGTTCTTCTAGGTATTTAATTTCTTCGTAATTATTAAACTCTTTAATATCTTTCTTATTTAGAATATCTAGAAGCTCTGAAGTTTTGTCTTCAAGTATTTCTTTTGCTCTCTTTTCAAAATCTTCTTCAGATATTTTGCTATATCTATCTATTACTTTTACAAGTTTTTCAGCATTAGTGTCATCTAGATTAAATTTTTCTTTTAAATATTGTATTAATATTCCAGCAAAATTTACCCTGATTTCAAAATCAGTATCTTTTGCATCCATGTCCTTCAAGATCTGTGAGGCAAGTGAGATTATCTCTGCATCTGCTTCCACACCTTCAGCACCAAAAAGGTCTGCATTGAGTTGCCAGTGCTCACGTACTCGACCTCTTTGAGGGCGTTCGTATCTAAATGCATTCGGTATGGAGTACCAGCGGGCAGGGAAGCTAAGTTCGCGTCTTTTGCTGGCTATCATCCTTGCTACAGTAGGTGTCATCTCAGGTCTTAGGGTTACATTTCGGTCCCCACGGTCTTTGAAAGAGTAGGTTTGCTCATTGATCAGTTCTTCGCCAGACTTAGCTTCATAGAGCTCTGTAGACTCAAGAAGAGACGCTCCATACTCTACATAGCCAAAACTTTCTACTGTCTTTCGCATCTTACCAAATATATAGTCTTGTATAGCTTGGTCGGCAGGATAAAAATCCCGTACTCCTTTGTACGGTTCAGTGCTTAATTTATTTCTTTTTCCCGACTCATTAGTCATATCTAAATAATAAACAAATTATCCGCAATAAACAAGCCACTTGGCTATGCGAAAACTAAGTCAAGTATAGATAAGTGTACATTTATCAGCGATCGCATTTAAATGTGCAGATGTACAAATTATTCTAAAGATATTTACACAATCACAAAGTCAAGGGTTTTGTTGTCTAGGTCTGCGCCCATTAGTTTGATTTTTACTTTGTCACCCAAGGAGTAAGACTTACCACTTTTTTCTCCCTTTATACTGTAAGTTTTCTTATCAAGTGTGTAGAAGTCATTGCCGATTTTGCTCACATGTACTAATCCTTCTGATTTAGTATTTTCATCTTCCACAAATAGCCCAAACTCTGCCACACCCGATATCTTGCCGTCAAAGACTTCACCAATATGGTCTTTCATATATTCAACTTGTTTGTAGCGAATAGAATCACGCTCTGCTTGAGTAGCTTCTATTTCTTGCTCTGTTGAGGTAAGTGTAAGCTTTTCATATTTCTTGAGCTCATCTGCTGGGATCTCTTTGCCTTGTAGTTGGCTCTTCATAATCCTATGCACCATAAGGTCTGGATACCTACGGATGGGGGAAGTAAAGTGAGTATAGTATTTAAATGCAAGTCCAAAATGCCCTATGTTTTTAGTAGAGTAGACAGCTTTTGACATTGAGCGTATAGCAGAGATCTTGATGAGTTCTTCTGTAGGCGCACCGGCTACTTGTTTGAAGAGCTTGTTCATGTCGTGCGTGGTAACTCCAGAGTCTTTCGGTTGAAAGTCAAAGCCAATGGCTTTCACGAACATCTCAAGTGCGTCTATCTTCTCTGGATTTGGGACATCGTGAATACGATATATAAATAGTAGATCTTTCTTATTGAGTTTATTTATATACATAGCAACCTCTTTATTTGCAAGAAGCATATATTCTTCTACAAGATGGTTCGTATCAAACATCTTCTTGCGCTCTACTCCTATTGGTTTACCATTCTCATCAAGTGTAAACCGTACCTCGTCATGTTCAAATGATATTGAGCCGTCTTCAAATCTTTTCTTGCGGATAGTTTTTGCTAGGTCGTCTAAAGTTTTAAGTTCTTCATAGTATTCACCTGTACCTGCGTCTAGCACCTTTTGTGCTTCTTCATAAGTAAATCTTTTGTCAGAGTTTATGATGGTCTCACCAAACCACTGGCTTTGCACTTCGCCGTCTTTATTGATCTCAAGTACGGTAGAGTAGGCGAGCTTGTCTTCGTTAGGGTTGAGGCTTGATACGTCGTTAGAGATCACTTCAGGAAGCATGGGTATAGTCCTGTCCACAAGGTATATAGAAGTCGCACGTTCTTGCGCTTCTTTGTCTATAGGACTTCCGGGTGTCACATAGTGAGACACATCTGCAATGTGAATACCGATCTCTAAGTTGCCATTATCAAGTTTCTTGAGTGAAAGCGCATCGTCAAAGTCTTTTGCATCTGGTGGGTCTATAGTTACGGTAGTAACACTTCTAAAATCTTTTCTTTTACTTTCTTCTTCTTTTAATATTTCAGTTTTTCTATTTTCTATTTCTTTTGCAGCTTTCTCTACATCCTCTGGGAAGCCAGATTCAAAACCATGCCCAAGTACGATAGACCTCATCTCTACATTGTGCTCACCTTTGCGCCCGATAATCTCTAGTATCTTTCCTTCAGGTTTTACTTTAGGGTCAGTCCAGTCTTCTATCTTTACAAGTACTTTTACCCCGTCGCTCGCGAGCGACGGGGTTTCGATATTCTCTATTCCACCAATTAATGGATCGTTAGGTGAGATTAGTATCTTTGTATACATCTTCGGGTCATCTGGTATTAGAAGTATTACATCATCTTCCTTTTTTGTAGTACCGACAAACTCTGTCTTTGCTCTTTCTATGATTTTGACCACTTTACCACGGCGTCTTTCACCTTTAATCTCTGGGAAAAGACTAACTTCCACAGTGTCTTTATTAAGAGCTGTATTTATATAGTCACTTGATACCTCTATATCTTCTTCAAAGTCTTCATGTGGCATATAGCCAACACCCCGCCTCGAGACGGTTATCTGACCTTCTATATGTGAATTATTCGGATTATTTTCCTTATTTTCCATGAGATTCTATAATTCTCGCAGTATAACAGAAAATAGCTTGATATCAAAACGATTTTCTGCTATTATCTTGCTATTATGTTGAAAATACGACTACAAAGAGTTGGACGGAAAAATGACCCTAGTTTTAGGGTTGTTTGTACTGACTCAAGAAAAGGCCCAAAAAGTGGCAATAATGTTGAGATTTTAGGAGCATACGACCCTAAACGAGATAATGTAGCTATTAAAGGCGACAGAGTAGAACACTGGATCTCACAAGGTGCACAGGTTTCTGATACTGTTAATAACATCCTTAGAAAAGAGGGAATTATAAAAACTAAAAAGAAGCACGTATCTCGAGGTAAGAAAAATACAAGAACTCCAGAAGCTGAAGAAGTAAAAACAGAAGAAGCTGTAGAAGCTGAAGGAGATGCACCAGTAACTACTGAAGAAGCTCCTCTAGCTACAGATGCTCCAGCAGAAGAAGAAAAGCAAGGAGAAGCACCAGTAGAGGAAGCAGAAGCTCCTAAAGAAGAAGTATCAACAGAAGAGGTTGTAGAAGAAAAGAAAGAGGTGGTATAATTAACTCAATGAAGAAAATATTAATATTCTTTTTTGTATTAGCATTAATGCTTACACCTATTGCTGTCACTCAAGCGCAGATCTTTGATACTATTGTACCGTGTACTGACTCATGTGGATGGAACGACATAGTACAATTAGGAGACAATATTCTTAGTTTTCTTATAGCATTTGCAGTTGTTATAGCTACAATTATGTTTACTTATGCTGGGTTCTTATACCTTACTGCAGGGGGTAACCCAAGTAGACTCAGTAAAGCTCATAGTATATTTATAAATGTAGGTATAGGGTTTATATTTGTCTTAGGAGCATTCCTTATAGTAAAACTCATATTAGACACATTCCAACGCTAGCTTAATACGATTATTGACTAAATCGCGGGAAAAGGTCTTTCCTCGCGGAACGAAGTGGAGAGAGGCGAGAACTTGAGGAGCGATTGACTTAAGTTATAGAATTAAGTATAGTGTAGTCTCAATTTAAATAATAAAATATGTCACAAGAAAGATTAATAAAATTAGTATGCTCAAAATGTAAGCGGATCAACTATTGGAGCCGTAAAAACAAGAAGAAAGTAGAGCGCAAGATCGAGCTCAAGAAGTATTGTAAATGGTGTAAAGCACAAACTGAGCACAAAGAAGGTAAAAAATAAGGGCCTATCGGTTAATTGGTAAACCACTGGTTTCCAAAACCAGGACTGCAGGTTCGAGTCCTGCTGGGCCCGCAAAAAACAAACAACCCAGTCGACTGGGTTGTTTACTTTATAAATTTTTTAATCTCTTTTTCTATCTTTTTAGCTTCGTTTGGCTTAAACCATTTGATCTTATTGTCTCGTTTGAACCATCGCATCTGCCTTTTGGCGAACTGCCAGCTTTCTGTTTCTATTTTTGTTAAAAGCTCGGCTTTTGACATTTTTCCTTGCAAATAAAGAGCTAAATTTTTATATTCAAGCCCTAGTGCTTCTAGCCGCCTCCAAGAAAGTCCTCCGCCAGCTGGCGGAGAGTGAAGTTTTTCTACTTCTTTTACCATACCTTTTTTCATCCTAGCCATCAGCCTTTTGTGAATATTATCTTTCAGCTTTTTCTCTTCAAGCTTTAAACCAATCTGAAGTACATCGTATTTGGAGTCTGTCTTTAGCTTTGGTACTTTACCTAGCGCTTTTGCTACCTCAATCGCTCGTATGAGCCTACGAGGATTATTTTTTTCTATTTCTTTTGCTCGCGCTTTGTCTAGTTTTTTTAATATTTCGAAAAGTTGTTCAGGAGATTTCCTTTCGAGCTCTTTGCGAAGCTTTGCATTTGGTTTCACTTCAGGAAGTACTAAACCATCAACAATAGCCTGTATATAAAACCCTGTACCGCCTACTATTATTGGCAGTTTATTTTTTTCATTTATTTCTAGTATCGCTCTATCAGCCAGCTTCTTATACTGCGCTACGGAGAACTGCCGTTTAGGGTTTGCTACATCAAGTAGGTAGTGCTTCATGCTCCGCATCTCTCTTTTAGTGATCTTGCCACTACCTATATCTAGTCCTTTATATACTTGGCGTGAGTCAGCAGAGATTATCTCGCCGGAAAACTCTTTAGCTATTTCCACAGCTAAATCGCTCTTGCCTGTGGCGGTTTGACCTAAGATTACGACGATTTTAATCGCGGGAGAAGGTCTTTCCTCGCGGAATAGACGATGAAGAAGTTGCGAAACTCCTTCTTCATTGAGGAGCGATGAATGTATTTTTTTAGTACTCATTTTTATGATATAATAGTAATTATTAATACTAATCTACTTAAAAATTATGTCAAAAGAAAATAATTGTAATATTTGCGGTGATTCTAATTGTTTAGATTGCTGTGGGGACATGTGTTTTGGAGACACAGTCCAAATAGGAGACAAATTACCAGATATATCATTCAAAGTCTTCCACGAGAATGACGAAAAGAAGATGAAGATCTCTGACTTTGAAGGAAAGTGGCTTATACTCTTCTTCTACCCAGCTGACTTTACGTTCGTATGTCCTACAGAGCTTGAAGATATGGCAGAGCTTTATGATGAGTTTAAGAAGGAGGGCGCTGAAGTAGTGTCAGTAAGTACAGATACAGTTTATACTCACAAAGCATGGCACGATTCGTCTAAAGCGATAGGCAAGATCAAGTTCCCAATGGCTGAAGATGCAAATCATATACTTTCAGAGACTATGGGAGTACTTATAGAAGACGAAGGTCTGGCATTGCGAGGAAGCTTTGTAGTAAATCCAGACGGTGTACTAAAAGTGATGGAAATCCACGACAATAGCATAGGACGTAATGCAAAAGAGCTGTTAAGAAAAGTTCAAGCTGCTAAGTTTACTCACGAACATGGCGACAAAGTATGTCCTGCAAACTGGACTCCAGGGAGCGACACACTAGAACCAGGGATGGATCTGGTAGGGAAGATATAAAACAAAAAGAAACTAGTTTAAAAACTAGTTTCTTTTTTTGTGCCGCGGGAGGGGGTCGAACCCTCATGGATTGCTCCACACGATTTTGAGTCGTGCGCGTCTACCAATTCCGCCACCACGGCAATGTTTGTAGTGTAATACAAAAACCTACGCTCCTCAAGGTCTAACCTTTCTCCACTTCGTTTCGCAAAGAAAGACCTTTTCCCGCGAGATTTTTGTCAGGTTTATTCTTTATGATATAATTTGAAATAATATGAGCGACGAAAATCAATTTCATAATGATTCAATCTATTGGATTGAGCTTAATAAAGTAAAACCTAATCCGTACCAACCACGGCGTGAGTTTAATGAGGCAAAAATAAAAGACCTCTCTGACTCTATACGCCAATACGGCATACTCCAACCTCTAGTAGTAACTCGTAAAGAATTCCAAACTGAAAGCGGAGGGCTTGATACTACCTATGAGCTTATAGCAGGAGAG
>JADHUX010000017.1 GCA_016784285.1 Parcubacteria group bacterium | reverse complement strand
AATATTTAGTGATTCGTGACACAAATCGTAAGAAATAAAAAAACAGACCAAATTTATATAAAATTCAGTCTGTTTGTAATTATTTCTATTTGAGCCATTTATATCCTTGTGGGACTTTTAAACTATCTGGATTTTCTCCGTCCCATGATATCTCACCGTTCACTACCATGCTTGTTATAAGTGGTTGATACTCATGCTCTACTTTATTAACATTTTTCTGTAGTTCTTCTGGTGTATCAGTAGGTTTTACATCTACAAAATATCTGAAAAATACAGGGCCTTTATCATACTCTTCAGTTACAAAATGCATATTTACTTGTGTAGTTATGTCCCCTGACGCAACCACAACTCTATGCACATGTATACCGTGCATACCCTTCCCGCCATATCTAGTCGTGCTACCTGGATGTATGTTAAATGTTTTTTTAGGATCAAGACCCTTCACTAACTTAAGCCAACCAGAAAGCGCTATCCAATCAGCACCAGACTCTTCTACTACTCTCTGATATTCCTCAGCTGTAAAAGGCCCGTCAAAGTGTATAAACGGAATACCTAATCTATCTGCTCGCTCTCTTACTCCACCATTTTCCCAATTTGAGACAAAAGCAACGACTTCATAATCCAAATTTAGATTATTTATTGAAGCTACGACTAAGTTTTCAGCTCCTGAACCACCACCATGTTCAGTACCTGATGCAAATATTACGGTTTTTGATTTTTTTACTATTTCCATATAATTATCCTTTCTTTTGTTAAGTTATATATAAAAAAAATAATCTGAATATATTTATACAGTATTATAAATATATTTCAATATAGAGAGATTATTCGATATGTTTGTCTTTTACAGCTTGTCCAAAGTTACTCTTGTTCCAGATTCTCTCATGAAAATAAAAAAATAGAAATTTGAGAGCTTGGATGGCTAATGATTCTATAAGTGACATTGTAAGATCCCCAGTAAAATACAGTAATACAAAGAAAGATATTGTAAATCCGACTATAAACCAACTCAGTGATTTGAAGAACGTTCTATGATGATGATCGTGAAAATTCATACTTATATTTTAACACCTTTTTTGCTACAATAGAAACCAAATTGAAAAGAAGCTAGGGGCGGTTAGCTCAGCTGGTTAGAGCGCATCATTGACGTTGATGAGGTCACAGGTTCGAATCCTGTATCGCCCACAAGAAAAGCCTATGGTTTTTCTTGTGGGCGATAAGTAAGCAATAGTATTGCTTACGTCAGGATTCGAACGGCCGGAACATGTCGCTCTGCGACAGTGAGGCGGGGTCGAGAGTACTTATGAGCGTAGCGAATTAGTAACTCGTGACCGATTCTTCCATAAAAAACAACATGAAAATATTAAGTATTGAAACAAGTTGCGACGAGACAGCTATAAGTATAGTTGAGGCAGATGGAAATACCCCACCTGAAGGAGGGGTAAGCTTTAAGATTCTTAGCAATGCCCTGATCTCACAGATAGAACACCATAAAGAATACGGTGGTGTTTTCCCTACTGTTGCTAAGCGTGAACATATCAAAAATCTACCGATTCTTTTAGAGCAGGCATTAAAAGAAGCAGGTTTCAAAAATTCCAAAAAAAACGGAATAGACGCTATCGCTGTCACCCATGGCCCTGGGCTTGAGCCAGCACTTTGGGTGGGAATCAACTTTGCAGAAGACCTCGCTCTTGCGTGGGGCAAACCAATAATCCCAGTAAACCACATGGAAGGGCACGTCATGTCCTCTCTTTTAGAAAAAAACGGTGGACATGACGAATTTTCAATTTTAAATTTTAAATTTCCAAACACACCACTACTAGCACTATTAATCTCTGGCGGTCATACACAGTTAGTATTATCAAAAAAACATTTAGAGTATGAGATAGTTGGCGAGACACTAGACGACGCAGTCGGAGAAGCGTTTGACAAGGTAGCAAGGATGATGGGCCTCCCTTACCCAGGAGGACCAGAGATATCTAAACTTGCTGAAAAAGTTGGACGTGCGACGTCCACATTTAAATTCCCCCGCCCGATGATACACTCTGACACTTGCGACTTCTCATTCTCAGGACTTAAGACTTCTGTACTTTACACACTTAAGAAGATCCCCGAACTAACAGAAGAAATAAAACAAAAAGTAGCAAAAGAGTTTGAAGATGCTGTCATAGAAGTACTCATATCCAAGACAAAGAAAGCCCTCGCTGAAAGCGGAGCTCAAACTCTCGTCATAGGTGGTGGAGTATCTGCTAATAAGAAGATTAAGAAAGCATTTGAAAATATGATAGAAAGTGAATTTAGCGAAGTCGCTCTTCACACTCCAAACCCAGAACTCTCTACAGACAATGCGATTATGATAGCTGTAGCTGGGTACTTCAGACATGCTCAAAACCCAGAGAAATATAAAGTACAAAATCTAGACATAAAAGCAGACGGCAATCTAACACTAGGATAAGATTTGACAATAATAATAACTAGTAGTAGCATTATCTACAGATTTAGTATTTTAATAAAAGAAAGGAGGATTTGGGAGAAAGTTCAGTAAAATTTTATTTGAATTTTTAATTAAGCTTACTAGAAAAAAAAGGGGGGTAGCGATGGTTTCAACGAAGAAAAAGCATAGTTTACAAAAAATGACTATTCCAGCAGGGTGTAATCTAATTCCATATTTTGAGACACTTTCTAAAACGAAAGCGTATACAGAAGATATGTGTAACAGACTTATATCTGAAGGTAAAATCAATGTATTAAAAGACTTAGACAATGAAAATGGTAATCAAATTTTTATTGTAGAGCGCAACGAAAAGCCGATTTTTGAGTTAGAAGTATATGAAGATGTAAATCAGAATATACTTATGATAAGTCTAAACTATGCTGCAATTATTAAAGACAATCAGTTAAGCTTAGTTAGAGATAATTGTACATTATGTAGACTCAAAAAAGTTGGCAACAAACAAGTATGCATCAGAGATACTTTTGTAAATAGCATGTAGAATTTATAGGCCTATAAATTCACTCAGCTGATCCAATGACTCCCCACATTAGATCAGGCCCTGAAGCCCGCAGAACATTGCGGGCTTCATTTTTTATAATATAAAAAAACAGCCTGCCAAAGACAGACTGTTTAAATTTGGATTAATTTATTTAATAAAGGGATTTTTACTATAAACTAAACATTACTTCTACTTTATTTACATCGTTATTTTCAACTGAAATTACCGTACCTTGCTTAACTTCATTGCAACTATCATCGATTTTATAAATGTCACCCATGGAGTCTAACATATCTTTAATACCTAACTGATCTGCAATAAAAATATATCCTTTTTCTTTGTTCTCAACACAGTCAAGTAATTCAAAGAACTCTCTTTTTACAGATTTTGGTTCAAAGATATTTTTATTATTAATAACATCTCTTATACCGTATGCAGTCTTATGTTCTTCTGTAGGAGAAAAAATATCAATATTGCTTGGTTTAATTTTCTTTTTCTTTCTTATTTTATTTAAAGAATTTGCGATTTTTCGCACCTTATAATTACACGCACAAACCAGAAATATGTTCATTCTCTTTTCCCTTTCTTACATAAATTATATGGAACTATTTTTATATAAATATATAAACTTCTACCTATTATAATATACCCAAACCAAAAGCTGTCAAATTATTAACAATTTACCACTTAAAAACAGCACTTGGAAGTCGGGTTCCCAAGTCATTCTAAAAACAATTCTTTACTTTCTATATTTTCATCATTACTTTCATTTCTTCTACTTAAAATATCTTTCAAAGATTCCTCTGCAAATTTTTTATATTCTTCTTTATTATCAAATTGATCTAAAATAATATCTTTTTTACAAAAAATACTATTTATATTTCTAGTATATTCATTCCAACTCGACAACTTGGGAACCCGACTTCCAAGTGCGTGAATATTATCATTTAAATTCACATAAACACTTGTATGTAATAATTGCTCGTTTGATGATATATGAACAGCTTTAAATCTTCCTTGAAAGAGTGCTCCGTTTCTCTTATATTTTAAGTTAAAATATCTAGAATACCCTCCTATTCTTTGCATAAATTTTTCTACACCATTTTCAACTAGTGGTTCCAAAATAAAGTGATAGTGATTTGGATTGAGGCAATAACATATAAAATTAACAAGTTTTTGCTCCTGTTTAGAAACTAGGTTTTCAAGTTGATTTTTACTTTTATTAAAAGAGTTTTCGTATATACTCCCTATCGGTTCTTCAACATTAAACTCTTTCATACTTTGAAAAAATCTTTTTAAATCATCTTGATCTTGAAAAATTATCCTCTTATCAACACCTCTATTAAAGATATGATAAAATTCTCCTTCTACAAATTTTACTTTTCTCATATAAAAATTATATCACTTGGAAGTCGGGTTCCCAAGTGATTAAGTGACTTATATATAGTATTTTGATATTATGAAGAGTATCTTAAATATGGACGATAAATTCCTAAAACCATATAGTCCACAAGAAACTGAGGGCAAAATATATAAACTCTGGGAAGATGGAGGCTTTTTTAACCCCGATAATCTGAAAGGTGGCAAAAAAGAAACATTTACGATCTTAATGCCCCCAACCAATGCAAACGGCGACCTCCATGCAGGACATGGTCTTGTTATGACAATAGAGGACATAATGACTCGCTACAAGCGGATGCAAGGATTTAAGACTCTATGGATACCAGGTACTGACCATGCTGGGTTTGAAACACAAGTAGTATATGAAAAGAAACTAGAGAAAGAAGGACGCTCTCGTTTTAAGATGGAGCCGGAAGATTTATATAAAGAGATCCTAGATTTTACACTCGCAAATAAAAAAAATATAGTAAATCAAGTTAAAAAGATCGGCGCATCTTGTGACTGGTCACGTGAGAAGTTTACACTTGATCCTGATGTTATAAAAACAGTTCATAATACATTTAAAAAACTCTCCGATGACAAACTACTATACCGGGGTAAGCGTATAGTAAATTGGTGTACGAAACACCAGACTTCCCTTTCCGAATTAGAGTCCAAATCAGAAGAGCAAGTTGACCCACTTTACTATATTAAATATGGACCATTTACACTTGCTACAGTACGACCTGAAACAAAGTTTGGTGATACCGCAATCGCTGTTAACCCAAAAGATGATAGATATAAAGAATATATAGGAAAAGAAATCGAGATTGAAACAGAAATTGGGAAAAATAAACTAAAAGTAATAGCTGACGATTTTGTTGATCCTGAGTTTGGCACTGGGGTTGTTAAGGTTACACCAGCACACGACCCTAATGATTTTGAAATGGGGTTGCGACACAACCTAGAAGTAATCAATGTGATAGACAGATACGGACGTCTTAACGAAAACGCTGGCAAATACGAAGGTTTAAAAATAAAAGAAGCGCGCAAAGCTGTAGTAGAAGATCTAGAGAAAGCAGGACTTATAGAAAAGATTGATGAAAACTATAAACATAAAGTCAAAGAATGTTATAAATGCCAATCAATACTTGAGCCACGAATAATGCCACAATGGTTTGTAAAAATGGAACCTCTTGCAAAGCCTATCATCAAAGAAATTGAAGATGGAAATATCAAATACATTCCAGAGAATTACAAAAAGATAACATTGCACTGGCTAAAGAATATAAATGATTGGAACATATCCAGACAGATAGTCTGGGGTATTCCTATACCTGCAAAAATCTGCAAGAAATGTTCTGAAGGGTTTGTTGATTTAGATAATTTAATCACACAGTGTAAAGCGTGTGGTGGGGACGTAGTAAAAGAAACTGATACTTTTGACACTTGGTTTTCATCTGGACAATGGCCATTTGCAGCACTTGGACATCCTGACTCAGAAGATTATAAAACATTTTACCCTACCCAAATCCTAGAAACCGCTGGGGACATTATCTTTTTCTGGGTTGCTAGAATGCTTATGCTTGGCAAATATATAACAGGTGAATTACCGTTTGATACTGTTTACTTACACGGGATGGTTCTAGACGGAAAAGGAAAGAAGATGAGTAAGAGTAAGGGCAACGTAATAAACCCACTTGACCTTACAGGAGAGTTTGGTACTGATGCATTTCGTATGGGTATGATCATAGGCAACACTCCTGGAAGCAGTATCGCGCTCTCTGACGACAAGATAAGAGCGTACAAACACTTTGCAAACAAGCTTTGGAATATAACAAGATTTATTCTTGAAAATATTGGTAATGCTGATTTAAAAAATGAACCTAAAATAACAGAATTTGATAAAAAAATACTAGATGATCTTAATGATTTTACAAACGATATAACCAAGGATATGGAGGAGTATCGCTTCTATATGGCAGCCGAAAAACTTTACCACTACCTTTGGCATACACTTGCTGATGTTATACTGGAAGAAAGTAAGTCAATACTTACAGGAGACGACGAACAAGTAAAGCTATCAAGGCAGTGGACTTTGTATAAAATACTTACAACATGCCTAAAGCTCCTCCACCCGTTTGCACCATTTGTGACAGAGGAGATCTGGCAACATTTACCAGAGAAAGATAGTGATATGCTTATAGTAGCTAAATGGCCACAATAATATGATTTCATCTCAAACAATATTATTTGCACTTTTAGGGGGAATACTCCCCGCTCTCTTGTGGCTTTGGTTTTGGCTTAAGCAAGACAAGAAACGCCCAGAACCAAGAGGTCTTATACTGCTTGCTTTTGTCGTAGGTATGATAGCGGTCCCAGTAGTATTACCGTTTGAAAAGCTCGCTGACTCATATTTTACTGGAACAATTGTAATAATAATATGGTCTGCTCTTGAAGAAATATTTAAATATACCTTTGCCTACTTTGCAGTCTTACGTAGAAAAGCTATGGACGAACCAGTAGATGCTGTGATCTATATGATCACAGTTGCACTTGGGTTTGCAGCACTTGAAAACACACTGTTTCTTTTAAACCCACTGATGGAAGGTAACTTTATGGATACTATAATAAACGGCAATCTTCGATTCTTAGGTGCTACACTTCTGCACACTCTCTCTTCTGCTATGATCGGTGTTATGATCGCGCTTTCTTTCTACAGAACAAAAGCTTTAAAAAAAGTGTATGCATTCTACGGACTTATACTCGCAATCCTGTTGCATAGTTTGTTTAACTTTTTTATAATGAAAGGAAGTGGAGATAAGGTATTGACTGTATTTGTATTTGTATGGATCGGGATAGCTATCCTTATACTTCTTTTTGAGAAAATCAAACGAATTAGAAATAAAAAATTAACTTTAAAATAAAACCATGGCAAAAAAACCATCATTTTTTGAAAGACTTACAGGAACTGTAAATGTAGATGATTACGGTACAGAAGAGACTATTGAAGTGGAAACTGTTCTAGATAATTCTGGTGCTGAAAATAGTATTGAAAATGATTGGCTAGAAGAAGACAATGACGAAGGTCAACTTACTGTAGATGTATACCAAAACTCTGACGAGATCATCATCAAAGCGCTCGTCGCTGGAGTACGACCTGAGAACTTGGACGTATCTATAACTCGCGACATGGTGACTATCAAAGGAAAAAGGGAGGAGACAAAACAAGTCACAGAAGACAATTATTTTTATAAAGAGCTCTATTGGGGTTCGTTCTCTAGGACTATCTTACTTCCTCAAGAGATAGAGGTAGACGAATCCACAGCTAGCGAAAAGCACGGGCTACTTACACTCGTAATGCCAAAGATCAACAAAGAGAAACAGACCAAACTTAAGATCAAAACAGGATAATTAGGACTTACATAGTTGGCACATTTCTTCGTTGCCACGCAAAAAATATCATTCACCGTACTATTCAAATACGCCTCAATCTATTTTTTACTTACGCCTCGAACTGCACTCAACTATATAAGCCCTATACGACGTATTCTCCTTGATTTATCACTTAATTCAAGATAAAGTATATAAATTGCTGAGGTAGCTCAGTTGGTAGAGCATTTGTCTGAAGAACAAAGGGTCGGCGGTTCGAGCCCGCCCCTCAGCACAGATAAAATAAAAGCGCCTTTAAGCGCTTTTATTTATTGTCCAATATTTCCAAACTGGTCTAGTAAACCTCCTAGACCCTCTGCGCCACCTCTTACTGAGTCATATGTACCTACAATGTTTCCTAATTGTGGTTGGATGAAATAGTAGTAGATTATTACTGGTACACCAAAGATGACTGCCCAATAAATAAGACGTGTTACATTACCAAATATTGCATGCCGGCGCATCTTACGTAGAAGTTGGTTATTGTCTCTTGTAAGCTCTAAAAGCTCTTTCATTTCTCTGTCGTTCATTGGCTTATTTTAGCAAAAATAATTTGCATTGTCTTACCATCTTATCCCCTTGGCAGGAATCGAACCCACATCGAGCCCTTAGGACGGGCCTGTTCTATCCGTTG
>JADHUX010000016.1 GCA_016784285.1 Parcubacteria group bacterium | reverse complement strand
CAACAGCTTTGTCCGGAAGGAATCTGTCTGTAATATATCTACTTGATAGATTTACAGCAGACACTATAGCATCATCTGTAATCCTAACACCATGATAAAGCTCGTACTTCTCACGAAGTCCACGAAGTATAGCTACGGCATCTTCAATAGACGGCTCTAACACATGTACTGGTTGGAACCGTCTTGTAAGTGCTGGATCTCGTTCTATATGCTTTTGGTATTCTTTAAGTGTTGTTGCACCTATTGCTCGCAAGTCGCCACGTGCTAGTGCTGGCTTTAGCATGTTTGAAGCATCCATAGAACCTTCCGCAGCTCCTGCTCCTACTATAGTATGTATCTCATCTATAAATAGTATTACTTCCCCTTCTGACTTTTCTACTTCTTTCATAATACTCTTTAGTCTTTCTTCAAACTCCCCTCTGTATTTTGTCCCAGCAAGTAAAAGCCCTACATCGAGTGACATAAGTTCTTTATTTTTAAGTGACTCAGGGATGTCATTGGTCGCCATCCTTTGTGCAAGTCCTTCTGCTATAGCGGTCTTACCTACACCCGCCTCACCTATTAGTATCGGATTGTTTTTTGTCCTACGAGAAAGTATCTGGATCACACGAGTTATCTCAGTGTCTCGCCCTATTACAGGGTCAAGCTTGTTTTCCTTCGCCATGTCTGTAAGGTTTCTTGTGTATTTGGCAAGTGCGCGGAACCGTTTTGGTTGTCCTGCTTCTGAAACCTTACTATGTTTAAGCTCTTGGAGAACTTGTGTTACTGAATTCTTATCTAGCTTAAAACGTGCCATGATCTCTCGAGCTTGAGACTGATAGTCAAATATAGATATAAAAAGATGCTCAGTAGAAACAAACTGATCCCCAAAGTGTGATGCTACTTTACTTGAACCTTCCAACACTTGTGCAAGCTCTGGAGTAAGATAAAGCTGATATGAAGGAGAAAGTACAGACGCGCCCTCTGGTGCTTCTAGCTCATCTAGAAGTGTGTCAGTAAGCAACATAGTATCTACATCTAACTTTTCTAAAATAGAAAAAACCATACTCTCTTCTTGTAGGATAAGAGCAGTAAGTAAGTGAAGAGGATTTACGTGGTTTTGCCCGCGCTCCACTGCGATCTCGTGTGCTTTACGGATCCCTTCTTTTGCTTTTGTTGTAAAATTATTAAATTGAGGCATGATGGATTTTCTTAATGAATAAAATGAATCTTAGAAAATCATCATTTTATTCGTCTATTTTTGTATCTTCTGTTTCTATAAAATCTTGATTATTTATAATTTTAGAAATTGCAGACTCTATAGTACTTACTGGCATAAATAATTCTGTCTTACCTACAAGTGAGTCTTTAGTAGATATACCGATCACTTCACCAAACATATCTATAAGTGGGCTACCTGTGATAACCTCCTTTTCGTCTATACTTGTCTTTATAACTGAAAGTACTTTTATAGTTTCTTGTGTTGGTTCGTCTTCTGGAGTGTCTGTAGCTTCTGTCTGAATAGATTCATCAACTACTACATCTTCTGTTATAAGTCCGGAGATGATCCCTATCGCTACGTCAGTTTGCTGTTCTCCTGTAAGAGAGAGTACTGTCTGACCAAGCTTAAACGAACTAGCGCTAGACAATGCTACAGGAGAAAAGATAATCTCTTCTTCACCTTCTGTGTCTATAGATAGAAATATTGGTAGAGTTGATTCTTCATCGCTTGCTATTACGCTAGCGTTAAACACGTCACCACCAGCAGTCTCTACAATATATTCAGACTCTCCTTTTAATACAGAAGAATCAGTAACTACTAAACCACTTCGTGAGACGATAACCCCAATACCGACAAGACTTCCTACAGCACCTTCTGGTGCAACACTTTTAATCCTTACTATGCTTTTAGAGTTCTTAGCAATAGAGTCAGTTATGAGGTCTTCTTCTTTTACTATTACGGTAGTTTCTTTAGTAATGACGCTAGCACCTTGGTTTGATTCGTCTGGTACTACGCGCTCTACTGTTCGCTCTACTACACGGTTTAGAGTTTGAGTTATAGCAGGTGGAGCTTGATCCATAAGGGTAACGGTTACGATACCTGTAGCAATAGACGTAACAAAACTCACTAAAAGCGTGAGTAACACAATCTGCATTTTTGTTAACTTTTCAATCTCCATATTTATTATTATTAGTATAACGAACTAAACGAACCTAGGTCAAGGAATGTTGTGTATATATTTGTATAACATCAACTTCCCCACCAAAGTTATCCCAACAATAGCACGGATTTTGTAAAGTGTCAAAATTAATTAGAGTATTTTTTGACTGCTTCGCTTAGAGCTTTAACGACATAATCTATATCTTTTTTTGTTGAAGTTTTGCCGAGTGACAGACGCAAAGAGTTTTTAGACCGTTCTTTACTATACCCTAGTGCTCGTATCACATATGAACCTTCATCTTCATAATCTTCTTTACAGGCGCTTTTTGTAGAGCACGCTATACCTTTATTATCTAAGACAACTGTAAGAAATTCGCCGTCTATATTTGGAATATAAATATTTACATTGTTTGGCGCTCTTAATTCATGACTTCCGTTTAATTCTAATTCAGAAATCTTCTCTTTCAATTCTTTAATGAAGTAATCACGAAGCTCTGTAACTCTTTCTACTTCTCTTTCCCTTCTTTCTTCAGCAAGCTCAAGCGCCTTTGCAAACCCTACTATAAGTGGGATATTTTCTGTCCCCTTTTTTGGTAAATTAATTTTGGTGCCTTTTTTTATATACAAACACCCTACACCTTTTGGTCCATACATCTTATGTCCACCTAGAGTCATCATGTCTACTCCGAGCTTTATTGTATTAAGTGGTAAGTATAGTGGCGCTTGCGATGCATCAGTATGAAAATATAAAGCCTCTAAATGTGGACGTCGCACGTCCACATTTTGTTGTTTTTGCTTGCGAAAATGACGAATTACTTTCGCTATTTCTGCAATAGGCTGAATGGTTCCTATTTCATTATTTACATACATTATTGATACTAATTTTGTATTTTCTTTTATAGCTTCTCTTACGTCTTTTGGATTCACTACACCAGTCTCATCTACATCAACATAAGTAACTGAGAGGTCTTGCCTCTCCAAAGCTTTAAATACTTCAAGCACTGACGGATGTTCTATAGTACTTGTTACAGCGTGCAGATCTTTCAAACTTTTACCACCCTCTTCAAGTGAATTTATGATACCAACGATAGCTAAAGTATTAGACTCTGTCCCTCCTGAGGTAAACACTATTTCTTCACTCTTAGCATTTAAAATATCTGCTACACTCTTACGCGCCATATCAAGGGCTACCCTTGATATGGCTCCTTCTTGGTGGATAGAATTAGCATTACCAAAGTCCTCCGCAAAATACGGCATCATGGCTTTGAGCACATCTGCATCAACTGGTGTAGATGCGACATAGTCTAAATATATTCTTTTTTCTCCGCCATCCGCCGGCTGGCGGAGCGGATTTTTCTTCCAAAACATAATTAATCGTATTGTAGCGTGTGTATTAATTTTTTGCAAAAAGGTGATTTTAATTGTATAATACAAGCTTATGTATTATCTATATGACTTTTGATATTTCTACAATCTTAGATCCTATATATTTAATATATGCGCTTGGCGCTATTTTGATTTTTCTCGTTATATGGATCATGCAACTTGAGAAAAAGATCAAGAACTTCACAAAAGGTAAAGACGGCAAGAGCTTAGAAGGCTCTATGATAATACTCAAAAAAGATCAGGATAATCTTTTAAACTTTAGGAAAGATATGGAGCAGTACCTGACTGAAGTAGAAAAACGCTTAAGAAGAAGTACGCAAAGCATAGAGACTATAAAGTTTAACCCTTTCAAAGGGTCGGGTGCTGGAGGTAACCAAAGCTTTGCTAGCGTCTTCTTAGATGAAAATGGCGACGGACTCGTACTCTCTAGCTTATACGCAAGAGACAGAATAAGTATATTCTCAAAACAAATAAAGAAATTTAAGTCAGAAGTTGAATTGTCTGATGAAGAAAAGAAAGCAGTAGATGACGCAAAAAAGAAGTTAAATTAATTTTGCTCCTCAAGGTCGCACCTCCCTGCTTCGCGATGAGGAACGACCTTTTCCCACAAAATTATGACAAAAGAAAAGAACGAAAAAAGAATACAAAGACCGCCTGTTATTGTTGTAATGGGTCATATAGATCACGGCAAGTCCGCGCTTCTTGACTATATTCGTAAAACCAATGTTGTAGAAGGTGAACATGGAGGTATTACCCAGCACATCTCTGCATATGAACTTACTCACAAAGATAAGAAAATTACATTTTTAGATACTCCAGGACATGAAGCGTTCAAAAAGATGCGTTCCCGAGGTGCAGAGGTTGCAGACATTGCTATCCTTGTAGTATCAGCTGAAGAAGGTGTAAAAGCTCAAACTCTTGAAGCGCTTAAGTGTATACGCGAGAGCAATACCCCGTTCATCGTAGCTATCAATAAGATCGACAAACCAGCAGCAAATGTAGAGAAGATCAAAAACAACTTGACTGAGAACGAGATCTACCTAGAAGGTATGGGTGGTGATGTACCTTTCGTACCAGTGTCTGCCAAAACTGGTGAGGGTATCCCAGAGCTACTGGACATGATGCTCTTAGTAGCAGACCTTGAAGAACTTACAGGAGAGACAGACAAAAACGCAGAAGGTATAGTAATAGAATCAAACCTTGACCAAAAGAAAGGTATATCTGCATCACTCGTGATAAAGAACGGTACACTAAAATCTGGAATGTTTGTAGTTGCTGGCGACAGTATGTCTCCGGTGCGAATAATGGAAGACTTTAAAGGTTTACCTATTAAAGAAGCTAGCTTCTCTTCTCCTATTAAGATAGTTGGTTTTAGTAAGGTGCCACAAGTTGGTGCGCAGTTTGTGTCATTTGATAAAAAGAAAGACGCAGAAAAATCTATAAACGAAATAGCTAAAGAAACTAAAAGCATAGATGTACAAGATTCTAGTGACCTTGTAGAGATACCTATAATACTGGTGGCAGATGCACTTGGTACACTTGACGCGATAGAGCATGAATTAGAAAAACTTAAAAACGACAAAACTAAAATTAGGATTATCAAGAAAGGTGTAGGGTGCGTCACAGAAGATGACGTAAAAACAGCCAATGGAAAAGAGGGGGCTCTTATAATAGGGTTCAATACAAAAGTTGATACTCAAGCACAAAATCTTGCAAACCGTCTTGATATTGAAATTAGAACGTTTGAGATAATCTACAAGATAAATGAATGGCTTGAACAAATAGTAACAGCAAGAACTCCTAAAGTAGAAGTTGAAGAAAAGACTGGTGAAGCAAAGATCTTAAAGATCTTCAGTAAAACAAAAGACAAGCAAGTATTAGGCGGTAAAGTACTTGATGGTGAGATCGCACTTAGTGGGACTGTAAACATACTCCGCCGAGACGAAAAGATAGGCAAAGGAATCATAACAAATCTGCAACAGAATAAAGCAAACGTAAAAGAAGTATCAGAAGGTGAATTTGGAGCCCAGATACAAGCTAAAACAGAGATCGCAGAAGGAGATACCATAGAGGGCTTTATACTTAAAACAAAATAAGATATTATGTCACTTAGAACAGAGAAAGTTTCAGAACTAGTAAAAAAGCTTGCCGCAGAATTTCTATCTAGAGAAGCAGATAAATCTTCTATAATTACTGTTACTAGAGCAAACATCTCAGATGATTTGAAAAATGCTACTATATTTTTTAGCGTGTATCCAGAGAAAAGTGAAGATGCAGCACTTAACTTCGCAAAGAGAAAACGAAGTGAACTTAAAAAATATATAAAATCAAAACTACGAATGAAACGAATTCCATTTTTTGATTTTGAGATTGATTATGGAGAGAAAAACAGACAAAGGATTGATGAACTTTCAAATTCATCCCGCCAAAAGTAGGCTGGATAAAATAATAACGGCCTGGTCGCCAAGTGGTAAGGCAGCGGTTTGCAAAACCTCTATACGCGAGTTCGATTCTCGCCCAGGCCTCAAGATATTTGTTAAAATATCTGTTGTTTTCGATTCTCTTCTTATGCCGGGATGGTGGAATTGGTAGACACGCAAGACTTAAAATTTTGTGGGCGCAAGCCCGTGTGGGTTCGATTCCCACTCCCGGCACCATCCGCTTATAGCTCAGTTGGTAGAGCAGCTCCCTCTTAAGGAGACGGTCGTAGGTTCGAGCCCTACTAAGCGGACAGCATTAAAAAGAATATTATGCTAATATATAAAAATTAAATATGCCGGGGTGGCGAAATTGGTAGACGCGCTAGTCTTAGGAACTAGTGGAGCAATCCATGGAGGTTCAAGTCCTCTCCCCGGCACAAATAAAAACAGCCGTGTCAGAGACACGGCTGTTTTTATTTGTGCGTTTATTTTACCAAACTCGCACCTATTTTCAAAATTAGTTTTTTCCGCGCGGAGCGCGTGGTAACCCCAACGCCAATCCTACGCATTCGGGTTCGTGGTAACCCTCCGCACCACCGCCTCCGCTAACGCTACGGCGACCGCAAAAACTAAATTTGCCTTTTCCTTTTTCAAAAAGAATTGGGGGGGGGCGAAAAAATGGAAAAAACGCAAAGGCAAATTTTTAGTTTTGCGTGTTCGCTACAACACTCCAAAACGACTCGCTAATAAATTCATTGCTTACGCAATATCGCTTGCCGTTTTTCCGTGTCTTGCGAACTTGGCGCTAATTTTTGAAAAGGGATTGTATCAAACTCTCAAATAGTACAAGCATATTATCTTTGGATATTTTCTTTCACTACGTTCAAAAATTTTAGAAGGTCTTACGAATTTCCACGCATTTACTTTTTAGATTAAAATTAAGTAGTTCATGTATTTATCTTATTAACATAAATAAAAAAAGTGCTAATCAAAATTTTTGTGATTAGCACTTTTGTGCGAAATATTTCGCAATTTATTATCGAAAAAACATACATTTTTCCATGGTGACAGTTTCTTCTGTGCAACCGATACAACATCTACCAAAACAACTTGAGCAGTCGCCATTTTTAAAATTGGCACACTCTGCACATGTTCCAGAATACTCCCGACTCCTTATCTTCTGCATTAGTGGTAAATTCCATGCGGTAGATAAAGATTTTTCACCAAGTGGTATATACGAACCGCTATGGCTTTTGTCTTTGCAGCCCAAACATGGATATATTGAACCTGTGTAATCCATATAAAGTCCGTACTGTGGTCTTTGGCAACCTTTTTCACCAAGATAAGTAGGTGAGCACATATTGTTTCCAGTAAGACTTGATGAAATTTGATTGACCGTATCTGCCGCAACCAAAAATTCTGAATTTCCGTCAGACCTGCCGAGCGGAAGTATCAAGTCAATGTCCGGAGCAATATTATTTTCTAGGCAATATTGCCATATTTGTGGAATTTCAACAGTGTTTTCTGGTAGGATTGATGTTACAAAACCAATTCTTGTAAAACCGTTCAGTCTTTGCATAAAACCTATGTCGCTAATAATTTTAAGCGCTTTTTTTCTGCGCTCAGTATATCTGGAATTACCGACGAGTTGATCTTGCACACTTGCATGGAAACTGTTGAATTTTACCATCAGACTTACGCCTGTTTCATAAAGACGACTTGCTATCTTTACATCAACTAAATCGCCAGTTGTAAATAGCGTTGTGCGGATACCAAGTTCTTTTGCATAATCCAATATATGCAAAGTGACTCGCAGGTTCTTTTTATACAAAGGTTCTCCGTTACCAGGAATTGCAAGTGTCTTACCACCCATGTTTGCAAATTCTTGCAAAATATTTGAGTAATCTAATTTTGTCAAAGCATTTGGACCGATGACTTGATTACCACCGTTGTTGAAACAGAATCCACAATTTAAATGACAGTGTGGTGGAATTTCTACCCACAAAGTGAGAAGTTTCCCATTTGTAACTACCGAGCATATCTCATTTTCGGTTGGCGCTCCAACCAATTTTGGCATGTTCATTTTCTTACCTCCAATCTTTTTTTGTTAATGTGCAAAATCGCTTCTGATTTAACTAGATTCTATCTACTAAGAGTATAGCAAATTAAGACATAGAAGTCAATAGTTGTCTATTTTTTTAGAAAATTAGCGAACACGCAAAACTAAAAATTTGCCTTTGCGTTTTTTCCATTTTTTCGCCCCCCCAATTTTTTTCTGAAAAAGCATGCCCCGTACTAAAAATACTGATTACTTTCTTTTACCACAATATACTCGCATGTATTTTTAGTATCGGGGGAAAAGGCAAATTTAGTTTTTGCGGTCGCCCGAGTCGCAACGAGGGCGGTGGCGCGGAGCATTACCATGAACCCGAATGCGTAGGATTAATATTGAAGACACCACGCGCTCCGCGCGGAAAAAACTAATTTTGAAAATAGGTGCGAGTTTG
>JADHUX010000015.1 GCA_016784285.1 Parcubacteria group bacterium | reverse complement strand
AGAAATTTGGTGAAAGTTTTTTGCATTATTTATATATTATACTATATTTATTGAATGTTTCTTTCTTAAGTTGTGGATATGACGACAAACCACCCGCGGCGTGAGCCGCGGGTGGTTTTAAAATATATTATTTTTCGTACTGTATTACTTACCGTCTGTTATATCACTCTTTAGCTTATCTATGTATTTTGCTGCTGCATCTTGAAAACCGCTCAGCTTAGCGGTAAAATAACACAATAAAAAGATATTGGTTACCTCCCCGACTTATCTATTAAACTAATTTCTCTTTTAACACGTAGAGACTAGTATACTCGGTACTGGTAAATAAGTCAAATATTTGGCGAGGAAGTGTAGTATTTGCGGGAAAAGGTTTTTCCTCGGGTAGCGAAGCGGACGGAGGTGAGACCTTGGGGGCAAATACATAAAACAAAATATCGCAGTAAGGTTTTTTAAAAAATCCCTACTGCGACATATGAACAAATGTAATCTTTTTTTATTCTTTCTTTTCAAGAAACTGTGCAAATTCCCTAACCGCCAAAGACCTTTCAAAGGAATCTATTATGAGACGATTAATTACTATAATAAAATCACTTTCTTTTTTACACAATTTTATCATAGATAATGTTGCTAAAATCCTGACTTTCGCACAACAATCACTTCCTGTAACAGTATTACAGTATACATTATCTATAAGATCTGCAATATCTCTGCCTTCGTACTCTAAAAACATTTCTTCTGGTAAATCCAATCCAAGAATGGCATTAATCTTCCAACTTTCCATTCCCGTCTTTTTAGAAATTTTCTCTAAATTTGTTTTTAAATAACGTCCACGCATAACCAACTCCTTTCAGATTAAGGTTCTATTTGTTTTAGAACTAAATTTTTAAGTTTTTTTACTTTTTGAATCTAGATGTAGAATAGTATATTTTATAGAAAAGTCAAATATTTTTGCCACCAAGGACTGCCCTTGGGAGTAGGTCTTTTTCTACAAAAACCACCCAATTCCATCAAAATTGAGGTAGGTTTTGATCAAATAGTCATATCAAGGGTAGCCCTTGATATTAAGATATTTTTTATTTCTGATGATTATCTATCCACATTTTATATACTTACAAATTCAGATCTATTGAGCTTTTTTGTCTTTTTCATTTTCTTAATCATTCGTGAAGTTATCTCTGAACTTCCAAGTCTTTTTAATTCTGACAATGTTATATTTTCACCTTTTGCGAGATTTTTTCTTGCTCTTTCGAGCGATTTCTTTTCTAAGGAGGTTGGTTTATATATTTTAGTTACACTCATAGTTAGACAATATCACTGTTAATATGGCTATGCAAATTTTATTACCCCCCCCACATACCAAGGTCGCACCTTTCCCGTCATTTCGCTACGCTACATTCCTCCTCAAGGAACGACCTTAAGCGCGAGGGAAGACCTTTGTTTTCCGCAAATGACAAACCACCCACAACTTACGCCGCGGGTGGTTTTAAAATAATGCTATTTTCGTACTGCTATGCTTATCTGTCTGAGATATCGCTTTTCAGCTTATCTATATACTTTCCTGCTGCGTCCTGTCCTCCAAGACCGAAAGATAGTCCAAGAGCAAGAGCTAGAGCTACAACAACACCTGTGAAGAGTGTCTGCACGAACGCTGCTGCTACTCCAAGTTGGAACAAAGCTGCAAGGATTGCGAAAATCCAGATAGCCCACTTAGTCACACTTCCAAGGAAGTTGAATGACTTCATATGAGCTGCTTTTGCTCCACCTATAACAAGTCTTTGCATTACTTCAGCAATAACTGCTGCTACTAGAAGGATAAGTACTGCTACTATAACCTGTGGTAGGTATAGCAATACAACTTCTTGTAGGAATGTATTAACTTGTGTAAGTCCAAGAACATCTAAAGATGCTACTAGAAATACGATTATAACGAACCACTTAACTAGACCTCCTAAAAATCGGCCTGAATTAAGATCAAAGCCCGCTCGTCCGAAAGCGTCATCAAGTCCAGCACCTCTTAGGGCATTGTCTACCTTTAGAGATCTTACGATTTGATCTACTACTCGTCCGAGTACTGCACCTATTATCCACCCTATGATGAATATAACAAGCGCTATTATAAGATTTGGTACGAATTCTATAACTCCAAGCCATAGATCTTGAAATGACCCGGTTAAGACTTCGCTCCATGTTTGTATTAACATGCTTTTAATTTGCCCCATTCGATTTTCAAAAAATCAAACAGGATTGCCTAGGCATTTAACACTATTAAAATTATCTTGCCCTGCTATAGCAGAACAAACGACCTTTACTAAAGTGTGCATGAAACCATACACTTACATACATAATATCATTTTATTTATACTATTAGTTATAAATTTTAATCTTAAGTGTGGATAACAAAAAATCTTACAGCTAATGTAAGATTTTAATTTGTAGGATTTTCTGCAATACCGATCTTATCCAAGATTACGTCATGTTCGTAATCAAATACATCACGGATCAATCTATCATAAATACCCATTCTATATTTAAACTCTTGTGTCTCAAAGACGGCGTATCTTAGCTCTCTTCCGATCTCTGATTCAATAGACTTAATGGCTGTTTCTAGCTGTCCTTTCTTTATACCGTTACCTACTATAAGTAAATCTATTCTACTGTCTAAGTTTTGTATAAATACCCCAGAAATCACTATAAGCTTAATAACCCCTGCTACACTTAATCGCTTTGGTATATCTTTATTCTTTACTGGAGTAGCATTTACTAAGAAACCTCGTAAAGATTCAATGTATGGAAACTTCTCATCAAGTGTCCAAGCAGAGACTTTTTTCTTTTTTACTGTTTTTCTCTTACCTTTTCCTGTTGTTGTTTGTCTATATACAACCTTTTTCTTTACAAAACCCATCTGTTTCATAATAGAGAGTTCTAAGCGTAAAGTGTCGGCTGTGATCTTTGCTCTTGTTGCTGCTTCTTTATTAGTAAAACTATGTTCAGGATTAAAGATAAAAAGCCTTAAAAGCTTTACCATTGCAGGACTTCCAAAGAGTTTTCCTAATATCTTCATAATGAAGATATTCTACCACCTGCGTATATAAATATCCAGAATTGACAAGCACCAAAAAAGAGGCCCAAATGACCTCTTTTTTGTTCAGCAAGGACAGTCCTTTCTGTGGATAACTCTCTTTTTAATTATTTCAAAGTAACTTTACCGCCTGCTTCTTCTATTTGCTTCTTCATTTCTTCTGCTTCTTCTTTCTTTACACCTTCTTTTAGTACTCCTGGTGCGCCATCTACTGCGTCTTTAGCCTCTTTAAGACCAAGCCCAAGTAGTCCTTTAACTGCTTTAATAACAGCTATCTTCTGTGCACCTGCTTCTGTAAGCTCTACTGTGAATGAATCCTGTTCTTCACCTGCTTCAGCTGCGCCTCCGGCTGCTGGTCCTGCAGCTACAGCTTGTGCAGAAACACCAAATTTTTCTTCAAAAACCTTTACTAGCTCGTTAAGTTCCATAACTGACATTTTCTCGATTTCTTCTACGATTTCTTTAAATTTTGCTGGCACCTCTACTGGAGCAGCTTCCTCCTTCTTTTCTTCTGCTTTAGGAGCCTCTTCAGCTGGCTTCTCTTCTACCTTAGCTTCCTCTTTAGGAGCTTCGGCTTCAGGAGCTTTTTCTTCAGCCTTTACTTCTTCTGTTTTATTTTCTTCTGTTGTCATAATAATTGATTTATTTTAATTATCGCTCCTCAATGAAGAAGGAGTTTCGCAACTTCTTCATCGTCTATGAGGAACGACCTCTTCCCGCGATATTGATAATTAAGCTTTACTTTGTGCTATCTGATCAAGAGCAATAGCACATCTTTGTATTGGTGAGTTAATGATATTTACAAACATACCATATAGTGTCTGAAGTGGTGGTATAGAAGCAATCTCTGTCATTTCTGCTTCAGTCATATACCTTCCCTCAAATATTCCTCCAGCAATAGCTAGATTTTCTTTAAACTTCTTTGCAAACTCATATACTCCTCTTGCTGGAGCGGTAAGATCGGTACTATATGCAACAGCGATCTCACCTTCGAGTGCTGGAAGTTCTCCTTCGATACCAGCGTCTTTTAGTACTTTCTTGATAAGTGTTTTCTTTGCTACAAGGTAGCCAACACTTTCGTCACGTAGTGCATCTCGCATCTCTGACGTATCTAGCACATTAAGTCCGCTAAACTTCACAAATACTGCGGATTCTGAATTACTAAAAATATCTTTTAGTTTAGTCAAAATCTCACCTTTCTTTTCTTTTGTTAATGCCATATCTTATACTAATTTTTTATTTATTTTTCAATAAAAACGACCTGTTAATACAGGCTTGGAGTCAAATCACTATATAATCCGCCAGCTGACGGAAGCAATTCTGACCTAAGTAGGAAATTAAGCCCATTATGAGCACCCACTGTCTCCAGTCCTCTATAAATATAAGTGTACCAGATATTAGCTCTATGTCAAATAAGGAAATGCTAGATTATTCAATAATTTTATCAAAACAAAAGCCGATGTTCACTTGAACATCGGCTTTTTATATTTTATATACTACGGCGCTGTACCATATTTCCATTCAAGAATTCCGTAATTTAGATGTGGTGGTGTCGCACCGCCTGTTTGGAAGTAACTCCTAAAGGCGGTTAAGTCAGCTGCTGGATAAATTGCAACAAAGTAATCCTCTCCTTGTATAGGACTTGAGAGAGTATCGATTTGCTCTGTACTGGTAGCATTTGAACCAATAGAATGTCCGTTTACAATCGTTGAACTTGCAATAGTACCACGATATATATCTCCATACTTGTTACCAGAAAGAGTTGGTGACAAATAAATACATCCAGCGCCAGGTGTGTAGTATCCACCACTTAGATAACTTGAAGTTTCCTCCGAACAATAGTAGCCGATTGATTCAAGACTTACACTGTTTTGTGCTTTTGGCGTACAATTGATAGCGTTACCACCGACGTCGGTACCATTTTTAGTATAAGTGTTGTTACTAGACCAATTAGATGATGTAGTGCCTGCAGTACTCACACTAATCCTCTCCATAGATTTATAATCGGAGCTATCAGAACCACCACACCACGCACTAGAACATGAAGAAGTGGTTGGAGTACTGTCTAGTGTCGTAGAAGCTTGTCCGCCAAGTGCATGCACCAAACTTAATTGCTCAACTGTATTTGAAAGACCAGAACCAGCACCTACTCCACTAAAGACTACCGAAAGATCAGCAGTTACACTCGTAGCATTGTCGTCTGTTCGTTCTATTAAGTAATAGCTATTTGCAGCTATGGTATTAGTAAGGTTTATATAAGGTACACCGTCATCTGCTACAAGTACTACATCAGACAGGTCGATCGTATAGCTTGTCCTGTTATACAGCTCTATCCATTCATCCTCAGATGAAGAGGCCGTACCTGACCATGCTATTTCGTTTATAACAATTGGCATGGTAGAGATCTCTACAGACTGAGAGGACGATGTAGCTACATTGTCTGCATTGTCGTATGCGACAACTTCCATAGAATATGTACCATTTGATAATGTTTGAGACGAAGTAGTGGCGGTGGTTGTGGCTATAGAAACTCCATCTTTTATAACCCCATAATACGCTATGTCTGTTGATGTGGATGTCCAAGATAGATTAAGGGTGTCTCCTCCGGAAAGACATGCTGAAGTACGGAGTGAATTATCACATTCTAATATAGTAAGTGAGCTGATTGTAGGTACTGTGGTGTCTACCACTACCGCTATCTCTGTAGCAGTAGAGTCTACATTGTCTGAATCTATCGCTGTGAACTGTATTGTGGTTGTCCCTTGAGAGAATCCTGACAATGTAAGCTCCCACTCGTCGCTACCGTCTGCTGTGGTTGTAGCATTTGAATAGTCGTTGGAGATTATAAGTGTAGAAGATGCTGTACCAGAAAATGTAATAGTAGATGTAGCAAAATATAGCCCAGAACTTGCTGGTGAGGTTATGGTCGGAGAATCAGGAGGTACGACAACCACCGCTACTTCTGTAACAGTAGCAATACCGCCACCTCCACCACCTTCAAACGGCCTGTCTACTTCAATGATCCCTATAGAATTATTGTTTACAGGAGCTTCTGTAGCTACAACTTCTTCAACGACTTCTTTTACCACAACTTCCTCTGCTACAGGATTATCTATTACCTCTCCTGCACCTAGTATGACCTCCTCTACCACCTCTTCTTCAGTGACTTCTTCTACAACTTCCGACTCGGGGATTACAACCTCCTCCTTCACCTCTACCACAACCTCTGGCTCAGGTTCCGGCACAACCTCGTTCTCAACAACCTCCTGCGCCGCGATTACAGAACCTTGGAGGTCTTCGTAACTAACACTTGAACCATATATTGCTTTAGATGTATTAAATACCTTTCCAGCAGTTGAATCATAAACCCTTTTAAACCAACTTCTATTTTTCATTGCAAGTGTTTTTGTCTCACGTTCTTTTTTAACCTCATCAAAGAAGAGTTTAACTACCCCAGCACCATTAAGAACCGCTTGTTTTGAGAGAATGTTCCAGTAGTCGGTTAGGATTAAATCGTCATCGTCTATAATAAAATAATTACCATTAGAACTATCTTTAGCTACTTTTTTCCATTCAAATTCTTTATCTAGCCTTACAATTTTATAACTACGTCCATTCATTTTTCTATACCCAAAGGATGTAGTTAAACTATTTGAAAGCTTTTCTATTGTATAAAAATCAACTACTGGTTCTGTATATTCTTCATCAAAAATAGTGTCTTTACTAAAAAAATTCTTATTAGTATGGCTCGCTACAGTATCAAAATATTCATCAAGTGTAGTTAGTTCTATTGGTTTTTTATCCCCCAAAGTACTAATAACATCTATATTTTCAATATTAAATTTACTAGCCCAATGCTCATAAGGACTTCTATCATGAAATACTTCATCTAAATACACTAGATGCACATCATTCCTAGTATGTGGTGGCACTGTAGCGTCCTCTATAAAATGTAATATATGTCCGAGCGCACTTAGCCCATAATCTTTGTCGCCCCAAGTGTATTCATATATTGCCCGCTCCCAAGAATAATCTCCTTTGTGTCCATAGTATGATTTCAAAGAACCTGCAAAAGCACTGTCTACCATACCAGCTTGTGCTTTACTGTCTTGTGACCATTCTTTAGAACTTTGCCATTTCTTAGCTACAGTAATACCTCTATTATAAACTGGATCATAATAATGACGCATCCACCTACCGAAAGAATCCTCATCTATACTTCCTTGTACTATTAATTCTCGTTCTTTATCATCAATCTCTAAATCTGGATAATGTATATTAAAAAACTTTACGATTTCATTTGTAAGTGCTGGATGTGTAGTTTTATCAGAATATGCAAAAGAAACTAACGGGAATAAAAAAAATATCCCAATAAAAATAAAAGCTTTAACTATCTTTACATATCTAAAATTTTCCATTTTCCACTAACTTCTAAGCTCAATAAAATCGTTAAAGCAATTTCATTTTTATCATTTGCTATACTGAAATTAACTTGTTTATCACCTATAATATGCTCATATTTTTCTCTATTTAAATCACTTATCATATTATTAAGTAATCCTTCGCTTTTAATCTTCTTTAAAAGATCTAGCCAATCAGTCTGCTTCTCCACTACAAAATACTTACTCGCTAATTCAACATTACCATCTTCAAGTGCTTGTATAAAAAGCTCTAGTGTTTCTTCTGGAGTATCGCCACCATAAGTATCATTAGCGTATTGCTCCTGTAAACTCGCCATCTCACGCTCAAAACGCGCTTCTGGGCTGAAGTAAACGGCGATGAAGGCAATTGCTATGCTTCCCGCTACAATAGCCACAAAACCTATAAAAAACCCTTTACTTGTCTTATTTAATAACTTCATTGTTGAATTATACCAACATACCCAAACTAAAGTTACAGCAAGGACAGTCCTTTCTGTGGATAACTATTGACCAACTTCCCTAAATTCTTGTACTAAATCCTCAAAATCATTTAATTGTGAGAAATTATCTGAGAATTCTTTTTTATTTAAAATAACACCTTCTGACCTGTCTCCTAAAAAATAATCATAATAACTTGAATATTTATAATTATCTACAAAATTTTTAGTTGACACAGGGTCTAGAATACCACTTTCTTTCCAGTCTGACTGAATTAATTTGACTGGATTTAAGTGAATATATGAAAATATCCAATTTAAATATGAATTACTATTAACATATTTAGCTTTAAAAGGTCCTTCAAAAAGAGAGCCCCTTCTTTCATTTTTTGTATTAAAATACATTACATAAGCTGTAAGTAATTTCTTCATAAATATACTTATACCGCCTTCCGTTTTTTCATAAAGTAGTAAATGAAAATGATTTGGCATTAAACAAAATGCGCCTATATCAACTAACGTATCTCCTCTATTTACACCAAATAATTCCAGTAAGGGCTGTCCTTGCTGGAATAAATTATCTGTACGTACCGGAATTACACTATTGCAAATATATAGTAGAAATATGAAACGTCTATAGTCACGATCTTCTATAAAAACAACCCTTTTATCCGTACCTCTATTATAAACATGGTAATATTCACCAATACTAAAAGGTATTTTTCTTCTC
>JADHUX010000014.1 GCA_016784285.1 Parcubacteria group bacterium | reverse complement strand
AGGAGAGCGTCGCTTGAGAGCATCACAGATCGCTGGACTTTCACAAATTCCAGTGATAATCAAAAGTATTGAAGGCAATACAGAAGAAGAAAATAGAATAAAACTTGAGCTTGCGATAATTGAGAACCTACAAAGAGAAGATCTCAATGCTATAGACAGGGCTTATGCATTTTCACGACTTGTAAATGAATTTAATTTTAAACACTCTGATGTAGGGCAAAAGGTAGGCAAAAGCCGCGAGTATGTTTCAAATACCATTCGTCTCCTGGCACTTCCTGAAGAAGTTCAACAAGCTTTGTCTGAAGGTATTATTGCTGAAGGGCATGCGCGACCTGTTATGATGTTAAACGGCAGATTAGAAGAACAAATAACTTTATTTAAAGAGATTGTAGCTAAAAAGCTTACAGTTCGTGAAGCGGAAGCAATATCACGAAGAGTAGCATCAGACAAAGTAAGAAAGCAATCACTAAGGTTTGACCCAGAGATGGTAGAGCTTGAAAACCAACTTACAGAGACTTTAGGTACAAGAGTACAGATAGAAAAGAGGCAAGTAGGAGGCAAGCTTACTATAGACTTTTTCTCTGCAGATGACTTACGAGGAATATTAGATGTATTAAACAAAGAAGAAGGAGAAAAAGGGCAAGAAGAAGTAGAAAGATTTATAACTGCAAATAAAGAAGAACTTAAAGAAAGTGAAGAGCAAATTAATCCATCAGACGAAGAAGCAGTCTTAGACGATAGGCCAGAAAATGAAAAAGAAGAAGAAACTGAAGACGAAGATCTATATTCTATAAAAAACTTTTCTCTTTAGGACTTTCTAGATTCAGCTACAGAGTTGCGTATGTGCCTATGAGCTACAGATGTTTTTGCGTTTTTAAGCCATTTGGTAGTGGGGTGGCTAGACGGTTTAGTCTCTATATCTACTATGTCACCATTTGCAAGTTTTGTATCTATAGACACAAACTTTCCGTTAACCTTCGCACCTGACAAATGATTACCAAGATCAGAGTGTATAGCATATGCAAAATCAATAGCGCTTGAGTCTACTGGTAGGTCTATTACGTCGCCTTTAGGGGTAAATACAAATACTCTATGATTAAAGAAATCAGATTTAAGATCATTAAGGAATTCTTTTGATTCGGGTACGCTCTTCTGTTCTTCTGCGATCTGTTTGATCCATTTGGGTATTTTGTCTACTGGGTACACTGGTATGACTTCTTTTTGTTTTTTCTTTCTGCTTGATTTTTTTACGCCAGCTGGCGGATCTTCTTTTGGATCTTCTTCTGTTTCTCTTTTACCATTACGAAATCTTTTAATAGTGTTAGCTATTCTTGAAGAGAATAAATCTCTCATCCATACAAGGTTTGATACTTTTTTCTTTTCTTCAAAAGAACTTTTGTATGAAATATGTGAAGCAATACCAAACTCTGCTTCTTGGTGCATCTCTTCTGTTCGTATTTGTATTTCTATTAAACCTCCGTCACCTGTGAAGATCGTAGTGTGTAAACTTCTGTATCCGTTAGGGCGAGGGGACGATATATAGTCTTTGATCTTTCCTGGTAGTGGTTGCCATATACTGTGTATTATACCTAGTATTTGATAACAGTCGCTTATTGTCGGTACTATGATACGAAGTGCAGATATATCTCTTATCTTTTCTATATTTTTATCTTTTCTCTCTAGTTTTTTGTACAAACTATATAGACGTTTCATCCTATAGTCAGTTCTAAATTTTGTTATATTATTTTTGGCAAGTTCCTTTTTTAGTGATTTGTCTATTTTTGTAAGTCTTTTTAATGTTTCTTTATTACGTTCTTTACGTAGCTTAGTTACTTCTTTGTATTTCTCAGGGTGGATATAAGGGAATGCAAGATCTTCAAGCTCTCCTTTCATTTGCCCCATACCTAGTCTATCTGCTATCTGTGCATAAATCTCTAGTGTTTCGTGCGCATTTCTTTGTTGGCTTTCTTCTGTGTTATGTTCTATCGTGCGCATATTATGAAGCTTGTCTGCAAGCTTGATGATGAGCACACGGATATCTTGAGAAGTAACTACAAAAAGTTTACGTAAAGATTCGGCATGCTTCTTCTGCCCTCTATATCTTAGAAGTCCAAGCTCTGTTACTCCAAGTACTAGGCGATTAATCTCGTCGCCAAATTCTTTTTGCAACTCTTCACTTGTGATATTTACATCTTCAATACAGTCGTGCAAGAGCCCTGCTGATATAGTCTTTGCGCCCATACCAAGGTCTGCTAGGATCTTCGCGACTTCGTAGAGGTGAATTATATATGGCTCACCTGACTTTCTTTTGTGATCTTTATGAGCTTTACATGCGAAAGAGTAGGCTTTCTCTACAAGCTTTATATCCTCTGGAGATGGGGAGGTCATTAATCCTATAATGTCTTTAACACTCATATTTTAATCATATTCTTTTAATTCCTAAATGCAAATATGTAAAGCGGGAAAAGGTCTTTCCTCATCGCGGTGAAGAAGGAGTTTCGGATCTTCTTCACGGGAGGTGAGACCTTGAGGAGCAAATACATAAAATGTGCTAAACCGAGCTTAGCACATTATTTGTAACCATAAATTATCAAAATGTTAAACACCGAGTGTTTAACATTTAACATCTACGCAAAACCCTTGACTCGTCAATGAGACTATGGTAATCTTTTTTCAGATAAAAGTTGTTTCAAGATATAAAAATAAAATAATTTCAATTTATCAGAAAGGATTGAAATGGATAGAAATAGAGCTCAGCATGAATTTTTTATGTTTGTAAAATGTATGTCATGTCTTATATTTGGTATGGTTATTATAATTATAAAAAGTAGATTTTTTGAAAATTATAATGACTGGTTTACAATAATTCCTTCATCTGTAATATTATTTATTTTATCATGTTATTTTTTTATAAAAGCTATAGTCGGTAAAGATTCAAAAGAGTTTTTTGTATGGTATTGGCAGAGTTTCAAAAAGGCGTTTTTTAATTAGAACGCCTTTTTCTATTTCTTATTCTTATCTAACTTATACGTTTTATCGTTTTCGGCGTCAGCTCACTAAGTTAATTTCATACGATATATCGTATGAAATTAACAAGTGGCTCCTGCCCGGGCTCGCCGTCGTTCCAAGTATTCACGACATGGCTCCGCCTTACGAAGACTCTCAGCGTATGCAAAAAAAATGCATACTTAATATATTACTTGTTAAGCTTATGCGGATTATGATTGGGGCAGCTTTTGTCACTACAGCGTTCCGGTATCGTCTTCGTACCTTCCATCATGAGCGAGTTGCACATTGGGCAGAAGTTGCCAGTGGGCTTTGCTTTTATGGCGTGTTTACATTCTGGGTAGTTGGAGCAACTATAGAATATCCCAAACCGTCCACGACGTTCTGACATCTCACCTCCGCCAGTTGGCGGATTACATTTATTACATTTGATCCCAGTTTTCATCCGCGCCTCTTCTTCTGGAGAGGTTTTTATAAACTTACATTTAGGAAATCTATTACAAGAGATGAATCTACCAAAACGCCCGTCTCGCTCTACGAGCCGTCCACCTTCTTTCTTTTTTATTTTACCAGTTTTAGTCTTTTCTTCTGGAGAGGTGAGCCCACATTTAGGGCAGTCTTCGCCTATTTCTTTAGGTCCTTCTAGCTCTTCACCTTCTATAGTCCTCGCACCCGAACACTCTGGGAATTTAGAACAGCTCATAAACTTCCCAGTTTTAGAAAGTTTGATAACCATATCTGCTTTACATTCTGGGCATTTGAACTCCTTGGGTGCATCGCCTAAGTTTGTAATCTTTTCTATGTCTTTTTTAGAATCCACGTCTTTTGTAAACGGTGTATAAAAGTCAGCAAGAGTCTTTGCATATTTACGATCTCCGTTTGCTATCTCATCTAGCTCGTCTTCCATCTCAGCTGTAAACGAATCACTTATATACTTTTCAAAGTTTTCCTCTAAGAACGAACTCACTACATCGCCAGTGTCAGTAGGGAAAAGAGTCTTACCTTGTTTTTCTACATAACCTCTGTCATTTAAAGTTCGCATAATAGACGCATAAGTAGAAGGTCGGCCTATACCTCTTTTTTCAAGTTCTTTAATCAAGCCTGCTTCAGTGTAGCGTGACGGCGGTTGAGTCTGCTTGGCTTCCTCGTGCATTTCTATGAGTTTGAGTGTTTCGCCTACATCTACCTTTGGTAGTTCTACGTCTTCACCACGAGCGTCAGGGTCAGCTTTAAACCAACCATCAAAGAGTGTTCGTGAGCCGTTGGTTGTAAAGTTTGGAACCTCACCGTCTGCGACGTCGACTATCATCTTCATCTTTAGAAGCTTTGCATCTGTCATCTGTGAAGCCACAGCTCTTTGCCAGATAAGTTTATAAAGTTTCTTTTGTTCTTCTGTAGTACCTGCAGACTCTTTTAGTATATTTGAGGGTCTTACAGCTTCATGAGCTTCTTGTGCCATCTTACTTTTCTTAGCAAATGTACGAGACATATAGTATTCTTTTCCATATTTGTCAGCAACAACTTTCGCAATCTGGCCGTGTGCTTGCTTACTCATAGTAGTACTGTCTGTACGCATATAGGTTATGTGTCCAGCTTCATAAAGCTTCTGAGCTATGCCCATGGTTTTTGATGGAGCGTACCCAAGTCTCGTGCTCGCTGTTTGTTGCAAGGTTGAGGTTATAAACGGCGCACGAGGGGAGCGCTTCATCTCACTTTCTTTTATATCTGTTACATTCCATTTGCCTTTTTCTCCAGCGTCCATAATTCTTTGCATCTCTTTTTCCTCTCGTGGTTCTAGAGAACAAGTAAGAGGGAATTGCGCATTGCTTTTGTTCTTCACATCAGCAGTTATGACCCAGAAGTCTTCAGGTATGAAAGCTCGTATCTCTCTCTCACGCTCCATTATGATACGAAGTGAAGGAGACTGTACTCGCCCAGCTGAAAGACCGTAGCGCACCTTTTTCCATATAAGTCCCGAAAGGTCATAACCTACAAGTCGATCCAGTACACGCCGTGCTTCTTGCGCTTCTTTAAGTTTATTATCTATCTCTCGGGGGTGGTTTATAGCTTCTTGTACTGCGTCTTTTGTGATCTCGTTGAACACAATTCTCTTAGGGTTTTTGAGGTTAAGTACTTCCTTCAAATGCCATGCTATAGCCTCACCTTCGCGGTCGGGGTCAGTAGCAAGTAGGACTTCGGTTGCTTTTTTAGCTTTAGTTTTTATCTCTGAGATAACCTTCTCCTTTCCTTTAGAGACTTCATAGTGGGGTACAAAACCAGCTTCTATGTCTATCGCTTTTTTATTGCTCTTTGGAAGATCACGCACATGACCGACACTAGAAGTCACAACAAAACTATCCGTTTGACCCGGAATATCATTTAAGTATTTTGCAATTGTTTTCGCCTTCGCAGGCGACTCCACGATTAAAAGTTTAGTCATTAGTTTTTATTAATACTACAGATAACTTATTTAGTCAAATTTCTCAAATACTAGCTTCATAGCCTCTATATCATCACGGAACATAACTATCTCATTTTCATCGACTCCTGTTAGTCTGTCAGAGAGTTTAAGTTCTTTTATATTGTCTATCTCGTCTTTAGATACTAATCTTATTTTCACGCCTTTTATTTTGTCCAAATCTTTTTCGGCTATTCTAATACCAAAGTTTATCACAGATATTTTTTCGTTTTTTATTTTGTTTAATTGATACAAGGGTGACCCTTGTACTAGATTGGCGAATTCTTCGCCGAGTTCTTCTTTTGCCTCTCTCAGTAGGGCATCTTTTTCTGTTTCGTTATCTTCAATGCTTCCGTGTACTGTGAGCTGTGTCGCGCTTCTATATGTCTCTACATTATTTTTCTCCATATTAAAATCCCCCCGTACTTGAAGTACGGCTTTGCCAGTGTTAGTTATTGCTATTAGTCCTACTGTTTTCTTTTTATTCATAATAATTATTAATCGCTCCTCAAGATATTTGTTAAAACACCGAGTGTTTCCATTCAGATTTCCTTATTACTCCGAATCACCACAGCTCAGTATAGGTACAACACTCGGTGTTAGACAAATATCTTATCCCGCGATTCGCATCTCTCCCATACTTTCTTTTATAATACCTTTTATTTCCATTGCGGAAAGGGTTACATTTATCTCTTGTATAGGTAGATCAAGCTTTTCTATAAGTTCGTCACGCTCCATTGGTGTACTCAATACTTCTATTACTTTCTTCTCTTTGTCTGACAGATCTTCTAGGTTTAAGCTTTGCTGTTTTTCTTCTGGTTTAAATCCAAGCGCTTCTAATATGTCATGGCTGTTTCTTATAGGTGTCGCACCAAGGCGTAGTAACATGTGTGGACCAAAAGAGTTACTAGAGAAGATGGAAGCTGGTACTGTAAGTACATCTCTATTATATTCTGTAGCAAATTTAGAAGTGATAAGCGTACCTGACTTTTCTTCAGCTTCTATTATAAGAGTAGCGTGGGACATCCCCGCCATTACTCTATTCCTCTGGGGGAAGCTATAGTGTGTTGCTTTGAAGTCTTTCTCAAACTCTGAAAGCATAGTACCACCTGAGCTTACTATTTTTCTTGCAAGCTCTTTATTGGTCTTAGGGTGGAGCACGCTCTCACTTAAGCCTGAGCCAGGGACTGCTATGGTAGTAAGTCCGTTCTCAAGTGCTGACTCATGTGCTATAGAGTCCATACCTATAGCAAGCCCTGAGACTATAACTATAGGGTAACCACGTAAACCTTCTATAAGAGTCTTGCATACGTCTTTACCATAAGAAGAATATTTACGTGAGCCCACAACACACAAATACTTCATCTCTTGTGGAGGGAGCTCTCCTTTTATGTAGAGCTTTTTAGGTGGGTCGTTTATCTCTTTTAGAAGTTCTGGGTACTCTTCAGGAGTTAATTGTTTGATTTCACTTTCCATTTGTTTATTCTAGCACTTTTGATATCATATAAAGAATGTTAGATATAAAATTTATAAGAGAAAATAAAGATATAGTAAAAGCAGCTGCTACAAAAAAGCACATTGAGGTTGATGTGGATCGGCTTATAGAGCTTGACGAAGAAAGAAGGAAAAGAATATCTACACTTGAAGAAAAGAAAGCAGAGCAAAACACTGTATCAGAAGAGATAGCGCAGATCACAGATCAAGGGGAGCGTGAACATCTTATAACTAAGATGAAGATGCTCAAAGACGTAATCACAGGCGAAGAGAACGACTTAAGAGAAGTAATGAAAGAATGGCAGTACCTTATGGTACGTATACCAAATATCCCTGATATGTCTGTACCAGAAGGTGAGAGTGATGCTGACAATAAAGAAATAAGAAAGTGGGGAGAAATACGAGAGTTTAACTTTGAGCCGAAAGATCATATAGAGCTGATGACTAATTTGAATATGGTGGACTTTGAGCGTGGTACAAAGATCGCAGGGTTTCGTGGACATATACTTAAAGGTGATGCTGTCGCACTGCAGTCTGCACTGTTTCAGTTTGTGCAAGATCAGTTTAAAGAAAAAGGCTTCACTCTAACCATAGTTCCCTCACTTTTAAATAAAGAATCTTTCATAGGTACTGGCATTCTCCCACAGAGTGAAGAAGATTTATATAAAACACAAGACGACACTTACCTTGCAGGTACTGGAGAGGTAGGGATGATGGGCTACCATATGGACGAAGTGTTAGACAGGAAAGATTTCCCTATGAAGTTTCTAGCATACTCACCTTGCTTTAGAAGAGAAGCTGGAAGTCATGGTAAAGATACAAAGGGTCTTATGCGTGTACATGAGTTCTACAAACTTGAACAGATTGTGATCTGTGAAGCATCTCATGAGACTTCAGTAAAGCTACACGAAGAGATTACAGAAAACTCAGAAAAGATTATGCAAGCTCTTAATATCCCGTACCATGTGGTTATAAACTCAGGAGGAGACTTGGGTCTCGGGCAAGTAAAGAAGTACGACATAGAAGGTTGGGTACCTTCAGAGAAGAAGTACAGAGAGACGCACTCGTCTTCTTACTTTCATGATTTTCAGACAAGACGACTCAATATTAAATATAAAGATGAAGACGGTAAATCTAAGTTTGCACACTCACTAAACAATACTGCGATAGCGTCTCCACGGATACTAATACACATAGTAGAAAACAATCAAAACGAAGACGGTTCAATAAATGTTCCACAAGTACTTCAAAAATACATGGGTAAAGATATTATTAAAAATGACGACAATAAAACGCAAACATCACAAACATAGACCACATTCTAAACTTGCACAAAGAAGAAGAAAATTACTGTTTTTTAAGATAGGTGGTATAGTCTTAGCTTTACTACTTATAGTTACAGGAGTAGTGCTCGGTCTTAGGTCAGAGAGAATAAATATTACAGATATCAATATAAGAGGAAACTCAGCACTAGCTACAAAAGCATTGAAAGGGTTTACTGAAGACATGATCTCTGGGAACTTTGCATTAGTGTTTCCAAAATCAAGTATATTTTTGTATCCGAGAGAAGATTTACAAGCATCGCTTCTAAATAGTTTTAAAGAGATTAAAGAAGTTGAAGTGTCGTTTGAGAGTTTGCAAGCGATCTCTATAAACATAGAAGAGAGAAAACCTTTTGCGCTTTATTGTGGTGAGTATGTAGAGCAAGAAGAAGTAGAAGATTTAAATATAATAATAGAAGAGCCTGAAGAAGTGGCAAGTAGTACACTACAAAATATGTCTACTATAGAAAAGGAGAGTGAATGTTACTTCTTAGATGAGGATGGGTTTGTCT
>JADHUX010000013.1 GCA_016784285.1 Parcubacteria group bacterium | reverse complement strand
ATGTCCTATTCGCAGTACTTGAATAATTAGCACTTCCTGACCATCCTGAAGGACAACTAGAGCCTGAGAAATAACATAACTGTTGGGAAGAATTCCAACTACCACCTTGACTTCCACATTGTGTTTGTGCATATGAACATGATTGACTCGTTACTGGATTTCCGCCCACACATCCTTCTGGAGTAGACGATGTAACTGTCCTTGTCTGTGTGTTGTTTGACTGACATGCACCCCAGTCAGAATATGTAAATGCAGTACAGCCCAATGCAGCACCGGTGAGTGAAGTCCAGCTACCTCCCATAAACACCTCTAGATCTGCCCCGGTAAAACGTATTGTACCTTCTTGCGGTGTGACACTACTATTTCCAACTTGAATAGTTCCTTGCACATATTGAGAACCAAACACAGATAAAGCATCTACAGACAAACCACCATCTTTAACCTGATCTGTAGTACCAATATGCACTGGTGTAGATGTGTTTCCTCCTGTTGGGTTTTGAGTTGGTCCTGTCCATGCGGCAAAGAGATAGTTTACACCGAGGGCAGTGGTTAATACAATTCCGAGTATTAGAATTTTGGTTATAATTTTTTGCATATTTATTAAAGAGAACTTAACACTCCTCAAGGTCTCACCTCTCTACACTTCGTTCCGCGAGGAAAGACCTTTTCCCGTGTTTTTGTATTTTAATTAAAATTCATCAAACTGTAGTGCGTTACAATCTACTGGACAATTTCCAGGATTTTCTCCAGTTTCACATACAGTGTTTCCACAAACTGGTATTGATTCATCGTCTCCAGATAAGTTACTACAACTTGTATCATTTGGATAATCTATCTGTCCGTCGCCATCATTATCTATATTATCTGAACATTGGGTTGAAGTGTCGATGAATACTGTTGCAGAGTCTTGTGTTGAAGAAAGTTCATTACTACATGTAAGCCAGTACACTGTATCAGATGAATGAGGTCCGACAACTTCATTACCAGAGAGTGCTTTTGACCCACTCCATCCTACACTTGCTGTACAAGAAGTAGCGTTAGTGCTTGTCCAAGTAAGTGTTGAATCATTACCAGAGAATACTGTTGTAGGGTTCGCAGAAATGCTTACAGTCGGAGCATTTACAGAAGATATTACTACACCACCAAATGCAGGGTTAAACTGTATCCAACCAATACCTATACTCTCTCCACTTATATCACTAGCGTCCCATGCATACCCTTCTAGATTATTACCATTTTTAGTAACTCCATATGAAGCACCGCTCAAACTAATCCAGCCATCCCAATCGTCTCCATTTGAAAGTACCCGAGCCCAACCTTCTAAACTTCCACTAGAGAGCTTTGCTTCACATGATCCTGAAGGACACCCAGACAAATCACTTTCATTAAAACTAATCCAGCCAATGTTGTCGCTCCATGCATACCCTGACATATCTCCATCTGTTGCAATATTTACGCCATAGTCACTAGTTGTACATGAACTTGTGTCAGTACAATTAAAACTAATCCAGCCAATGTTGTCGCTCCATGCATACCCTGAGACATTATGTACGCTACCAGCACTTGCTTCATTTATAGTATTTGCAAAAAACGCACCATATATAAGTACTGCCATAAAAAGTAGTACTGCTACTACTAAAACTATATTATGTCCTGATTTTATTATTGGATGAGAATTTTTCATAATTTTATTCTTCTTGAAGAGATCTTAAGATTTGTAATTTCCCTTCTTCTGAAAATTCAAAAGCATCAGATGGTTTATTGTTTGAAATATTGCCAAGAATTTCTCTTTTTTCTTCTATTGATAATGTATTTTCTGCATCTCCAGACAGACTATTTAGTATTTCAAGTTTTTCTTGTTCAGTAAAACTGTCCTTGTCAGATATTCTTTCAGTTAGTTTGATGTCATTTGAATTTATATATACAAAAATAGCTACTACAACCACCACAATAGCAATAATTAAATAATAAACCTTTATACGCTCCTTATGAACAGATTCTTCTTGAAGATTATTAGATATTTTTTTCATAATTATAGTTAGTATATGTAATATTAAAGCTTAAAACAATAATTTTATCCCCATATTCTATAGAATATTAATGTACTTGACATATATGTTACATCATGTATACTTATCGTATTATTATGTATGTTAACAAGTTCGCCTTAAAAGCGGGCCCATTTTTTTAGAAAAATTAACAAAATTCATTATGTTTGATTTAAAAATAATAAATTCAGTTATAGATCAGTTGGAAGAAGAACGAGGTATTCCACGAGAAAAGACATTGGAAGCTATAGAGTCTTCTCTTGCAACTGCATATAAAAAGGAATATGGAAAACGCGGACAAATAGTTCGTGCTGTATTTGATATTAATTCAGGTAAAACAGAATTCCATCAAGTAAAGATCGTTGTGGACGAATCAATGGTAAAAATGGAGGAAGAAAACGTAGAAGAAACTGAGGAGGAGGCAACAGACGAAAGAGTACGTTTTAATCCTGAACATCATATCTTTCTAGAGGATGCAATAAAAATGAAAAAAGACGCAAAACTTGACGATGAACTTATCTTTCCTCTTGAAGAAAAGGAGGACTTTGGACGTATAGCCGCTCAGACTGCAAAACAAATAATAATGCAAAAGATAAGAGAAGCAGAGAAGGTTTCTGTTCTTGATGAATTTGGTCAAAGACAAGGTGAAATAGTAAACGGTACAGTCCAAAGAATAGAACGAGGTAATATATTTGTTGATTTTGGGCGTGCTACAGGGCTTCTTTCATATGACGAACAAATCAAAGGAGAAAATTACAAACAAGGAGAAAGAATCCGTGCATACCTATCTTCAGTAGAAGAAAGCCCACGAGGAGTCTTCTTAAGACTATCACGTACACATCCGAAGTTCTTAGAAAAGCTTTTTGAGATAGAGACACCTGAGCTTTCAGCGAAAACAGTTGAAATAAAAGCTGTCGCACGTGAAGCTGGCTCTCGTTCAAAGATCGCAATCTCATCAAATGACGACAACATAGATCCTGTTGGTTCTTTAGTTGGTCAACGTGGTGTTCGTGTATCAACTGTAATGAGTGAGCTTGGTGGAGAGAAAATAGATGTGATAGAATGGTCAGAAGATCCAGTACAATTTATAGAAGATTCTTTGTCTCCTGCTGCAATATTAAATGTAGTGATAGACGAGGAGGAGAAAAAGGCAGTAGTTGAAGTTTCTGAAGACCAACAGTCACTTGCTATAGGTAAAGGTGGCCAAAATGTAAGACTAGCAGCAAAACTTACTGGATGGAAAATAGATATTAAGTCTACTGATCTACCTTCTCAGACAGAAGAATCGGATAAAACTGACAAAAATACTGAAGAAAAAGAGACAAAAGAAGAATCTAAGGCAGAAGCTCCAAAAGAAGAGCAAGAAGCTGAAGAAGAAAAATAAATATTATTAAATTAAATTAAAAACATTATGAACCTTTGGCACGACATATCACTTGGTAAAAAAGTTCCTGAAGAATTCAATGCTATCATTGAAATTCCAAAAGGATCTTACAATAAATACGAAATAGACAAAGAAACAGGAATGATTGCTCTAGATCGCGCAAACTATTCTTCTGCTCCATATCCTTTTGATTATGGATTTTCACCACAGACACTTTGGGACGATGGTGACGCACTTGATGTAATCATATTAACAACCTTCCCTCTTAACCCTGGGATACTAGTAAGAGTACGTCCAATAGCAATGATGGAGATGACAGACTCTGGAGAATCAGACAATAAAATCATAGCTGTACCAGTGCATGACAGAAGGTGGGATGACGTACAAGAACTAAAAGACATAAACAAACATTCTCTAAAAGAATTTAAACACTTTTTTGAAACATATAAAACACTTAGAGAAGACCCTGATAAAGTAACAGTGCATGGATATAAAGAAAAAGACGCTGCGATTCAAGCAATAGACAAGTCAGTAAAACTATACGAAGAAAAATTTGGTAAATAAAACTAAAACTTATCAACAAAAAAATCTACTGTAAAAAGTAGATTTTTTTGTTATAATAATCAGTACAATATATAGTATTAATAATAAGTAGATAATAAATATATGGGACAAAATAAAACATTGAATACATACTTACCTATCGTATTTACAATATTTGCAATGATTTTCTTTGCAAGTTTTACATTTGTATATGCACAAGATGATACAGATGTTTCAGTTGGTAATACTTCTGCAACCGACTCAGTTGAGAAGGTGGACGTAGTACAAATACAACCTTCTGTAAGAGTTAAAACTGAAATAAGAGACGATATACAAAAGAAAAGAGTAGAAGTAAGAGATGGTATACAAGAGAGACGATCTGAAGTAAAAGCTTCTTTGCAAGAGAAAAAAGGAAATCTACAAAGAGATATACAAAAAAGAAGTTCTGATACACGAGATAATCTTTCCGACAAAAGAGAAGCTCTGCAAGAAAAACGAGTTGAAACAAAAGAGAAATTAGCTGAAAAAAGAGAGGAAAGGAAAGAAAAACTTAATGAACGAGCGCAAAAACGGATTGATGCATACGTAAAGAGGATCATAAAAAGACTAAATGCCGCACTTGATAGAATGGTAAAAATGATAGACCGTATAGAGTCACGAATTACAAAGCTAGAAGAGAAGTTTGCTGATAGAGATATAGATTTGTCTGAATCAAAAAGACTACTCGAAGTAGCTAAAAACGAAGTCGCTTCAGCACGAGCAGATATATCTGCAGTAGAGGGCGCTGTAGCAGGAGCTATCAATACAGATAATCCAAAAGAATCATTCTCTAAAGTTCGTGAACTTATCAAAAGTGCAACAGAGAGTGTTAAGAGCGCGCATAGAGCACTTGTAGAAGCAATTAAGGAAGTCAAAGCGTCAGTTGGGTCGAACAATGACGACGATACACAGTCTTCTGATGAAGAGACAGATGAAGACAACGAGTAATTAATATAATAATTTAAATATATTATGGAAGAAAATTTTAACCAAAATAATTCACCTGAGATAAATATGCAAGGAGTGTCAGAACAACCTCAACAGACAATGAACGCTGAGAAAAAATCAGTTGGTCCTATTATAGGTATTGCAATAATAGTAGTTATAATCATCTTTGGAGGACTGTATTATTGGGGTGGTAAAATAAACAACGAAGAACTACGCCAAGCACAAGAAAATACAACACCTGAAGAAATCTTAAACCAGCAAGACACATCTGTAGAGTCTTTACAGGTACAAAGTACTTCTGATGAAATAACAGACATAGAAGCAGACCTAAACCTAACAGATCTTGATGATCTTGACGCAGAGCTTGGTAATATTGACATAGAGCTTGGACTCTAATAAACCTTTCAAAAGCCCTGTAGCGTTTAGCTGCAGGGCTTTTGTCTTTATAAGAAAAATATGATAGACTGCGAAAATTATGACTACAATAAAAACTTATACAAATCTTGAGATAGAAAAAAAGGATAATTCTGAAGTAGAAATCAAAGCTCAGATACCACAAGAAATTATCTCAAAATATAAAGAAAGCGCAGTTAAAAAGCTTGGTAAAAACATTAAGATTGATGGTTTTCGTGAAGGACATGTACCTGAAAGTGTTTTACTTGGTAAAATTGGCGAGCAAGTAATACTTGAGGAGCAAGTACAGATGGCCTTAGCTGATATATATCCAGATATCATAAAAGATGAAAAGCTTGCTGTAATAGGAAGACCAGAAGTTTCTATTACTAAACTTGCACCAAATAATCCAGTAGAGTTTAAGATTAAAACTGCTCTAATGCCAGAGTTTACTCTCCCTGACTATAAAAAAATAGCTGGGAAAGTAACTATAACTAAAGACGCTGGAACTGTAACAGACAAAGAGCTGGACGAAATGCTAGAACAAATCAAAAAAGGTATAGCTGGGCAAAAAAAGAATTCCCCAGATGGCAAAGAAAAAGATGAAGAAAAAAAACCAGTAGAGCTTACAGATGAATTTGTAAAAACTCTTGGCGATTTTAAAGACCTTGCTGACTTTAAAGTAAAGATCAAAGAAAATCTTTCTAAAGAAAAGCAGATGAAAGCAAAAGAGAAAAGACGAGCAGAGATCATAGAAGCCATTATAGAAGAAACTAAAATAGAGATACCTGCTATCCTTGTAGAAAGTGAGCTTGATAAAATGCTAGCACAGTTTAAAGACGATGTAGCTAAGATGAATATAAAGTTTGAAGAATATCTTGAGAAAATAAAGAAAACAGAAGAAAGTCTAAGAGTAGAGTGGAAACTAGATGCAGAAAAACGAGCTAAACTACAGCTTATACTTAACAAAATCTCTATAGCTGAAGAGATAAAAGTTCCAGAAGAAGACATAAAAAAAGAAGTGGATCATATATTAGAACACTATAAAGATGCTAAACCAGAAAACGTCCGTGTCTACATAGAGTCAGTTTTAACTAATGAAAAAGTCTTCCAACTCTTAGAAGAACAAAAATAACAAAAAGGGTTAGCAGTCAGACGTTGGCTACTAACCCTTTTTTTGTGAAGATTACTTTCAATTAATTCCCGATACATCTAGCATCATATATCTAACTCTTCTTACTCCTCACCTAACTAGTCCAGTTAACTGGACTAGTTAGGTTTTAATTAGTATAATCACTCATATGGTGTACGTATCAAAAAGACCTCTAAAACCTAAGACACTCTCTCGCATTAGCGAGCTACTTATTGCGCATATTGCAAATATCAAAACCAAACAAAGTTCAGAGAGGTTTATTAATGAAATGCTTACAGATACAGAAAAGAAGATGTTTGCAAAACGACTAGCAATTATGATAATGCTCCACAAAAAACAAAGCTATTCTACAATAATGAATATACTAAAAGTAAGTAGAACAACTATTGCTAAAATCAAAAATGATTTAGAAGATGGAGAATTTGATTTTATTATTTCTCAATTACAAAATTCTTCAAAAAAATCTACCGGTGCATTATCAACGAATTTCTCAATCTGGCTTGATGTTATGTTGGGTATGCGAATACCACCAAGAGGAAAAAATAGATGGAAATTCCTTGACGAAATTGAGCAAAAAAGAATTAAATAAGTTTATACTTAAATATTCTTAATCCTAACTAGTCCAGTTAACTGGACTAGTTAGGATTATTTTTTATAACAAGAAATCTTGAATCTATGTGCTAGTTAAAGTATAATACAAAAATGATTGGGGAAATTTTTAACACAGTATTTTTTAATCCTATATATAATGGGCTTATTTTCTTACTTGATACAGTGCCATTTATAGATGTAGGTATCGCTGTAATCCTAGTAACAGTGGTGGTGAAGCTTATATTATTCCCCTTCTCTTTAAAGATGGTAAAGACTCAACTTGCTGTAAAACAGCTCGAACCAGAAATAACCAAGCTCAAAGAAACACACAAAGAAGATAAACAAGAACAAGCTCGTCAGACAATGGCACTTTATAAAGAAAAAGGTGTAAATCCTTTTTCTGGTTTTCTTTTAGTACTTATACAAATACCTGTTATTTTTGCTCTTTATTGGGTATTTTTACGGGGAGGACTTCCTGAGATAAATATGGACATACTTTACTCTTTTACACCTATACCAGACTCAATCAATATGAATTTCTTAGGTCTTATAGATGTATCTGCAAAAAGTATTTTATTTGCATTATTTGCAGGTGTTACACAATACTTCCAAATCAAATACTCTCTTCCTCCACTTAAAGCTCGTTCTGGTAAAACAACTCTTAAAGACGACCTCGCAAGAAGTTTTCATATACAAATGCGTTATGTAATGCCTATTATAGTATTTTCAATTGCTTATGCTATATCAGCTGCCGTTGCTATATATTGGACAACAAGCAACCTGTTTGCAATCGGACAAGAAATCTATGTTAGAAAAACTATAAAAAATAAATACAAAGAAGACTCTACTGTAGTTCCTACTAATGTAGAAAAAGCATGATAAGTGAGGAAATAAAAACACAAAACACACAGTACGATAAAATAAAAATAATAATAATAAATTTCTTAGAAAAACTAGCAGTAGAATTTGACGAAATAGAAATACTTGAGAATGAGTCATACCCAATAATACTTATTAATACGAAGGACTCTGGGATCCTTATAGGTAACAACGGAGAAGGTCTTCGTGCTATCAACTATATAATAAAAAGAATCATTGATAAGAAATTACCACAAGATACTCCTCAATTTCTTATAGATATAAATGGTTATAATAAACAAAAGATAGAGAAGCTTAAAGATGAAGCTTTAGTACTTGCTGGGCGTGCCAAAGCATTTAAATCTGACGTGGAGATGTCGCCAATGAATGCATACGAGCGTATGATAATACATTCTCTATTTGTAGATGATAATGAAATAAAAACAGAATCAAAAGGAGAAGGCAAAACGAGAAGAATTATATTTAAATACAATGCAAACAGTAAGCAACTTTCTAATAAAGTTTTATAAATCTAGAGATTGTTTAATTTTAATTGCCATAAATTAGAATCTTTTTTATTAACGAAAAATAGATAATCTTCCTCGGGAGACAAAACAAATTTGATTGTGTCTATCTCTTCTCTTGATACATCTGCAAGATTAATGAGCATATTAGCTGTTTGTGTTTGTGTATCAATCATCCAGATACTGTCTGAAAAAGAGGTTAATCCTTGATACCACCTATCCAGATCTGTACCTGCAGGTACGGTGTTTGGTACACCACAGTATATTATATCGTTATTTATATTACTCCATATACATTTTTCTGCTAGTGTCCAGATTGGTAAATCTGTGACCTCATCTGACTCTATGTCTAAAATACTAAGTAATAATCTGTTTGATTCATTATGTGTGAAAAGTACTTGAGTTCTATCTTCATTTACTAGAGTTGTAAGACCACGTACTCCAGAGAGGACCTTTTCAAGTTTTTCTGTATTTGTATTTAAGAAATATAAGTAGCCTGAAGTATTAGCCGATGGATTTGTAGTAAGAGCTATCTTGTCTCCTGTGGGCCACTGAGACTGCCACACTGATAATGGTGAATCAAATACTTGAACCTTCTTACTTCCATCTGGATCTGAAATTATCCCTAAA
>JADHUX010000012.1 GCA_016784285.1 Parcubacteria group bacterium | reverse complement strand
ACTTGGACGTCTTTCATCTATCTCTCTTGAAGATGGATCTACTCGTTTTACTATCTGGGGGATGGCTTGGGAAGGTGTAAAAGAGCGACCGTTACTAGGGTGGGGGCAAGAAAACTTTAACTTCGTATTTAATAAATATTATGAACCGTCCCTTTATGCACAAGAACAGTGGTTCGATAGGGTTCACAGTATCTTTTTTGATTGGCTTATAGCAGGGGGTATTCTTGGTTTCCTTGGTTTTATATCAGTACCTATATTTATGCTTTATTATCTGTGGCGTAAACTCGAGATAAACCTCTCTGTTACAGAAAAGAGTATATTCACAGGGTTACTTGCAGGGTATTTTTTCCACAATATATTTGTATTTGATAATATCATTAGTTACATTCTCTTTTTCTCTGTTGTGGCGTATATTTATGCCCACTCGACTATGATTAGAAACGGTCAAGAAATTGTAGAAAATGATGAAGAAAATAAAACTGGCGTAAAGCAGGTTGCTGCTGTATTTATAATAATAGCCGTAATATTCTCACTTTACTTCTTTAATATAAAGGGTATGGCAACTGCAAAAGCAATCATTGCTGGTATCTCACCACAAGCGGAAGGTGTCGATGCGAACATCGCAAGTTTTGAAAAGGCGATAGCATATGGGGTTGTAGGTAAGCAAGAAGTAGTAGAGCAGATGGTGACCACTGCACTTAGGGTAAGAGAACAAGGAGCAGATATAGAGACACAGACTAAGTTCTTTGAGCTTGCAAACAAAAGTATGGGAGATCTTATCGAAGAAGTTCCTAATGATGCAAGATTAAGGATTTTCTACGGAGCATTTCTAAGTCAGTTTAATTTATACAATGAAGCGCTCCCTCATCTTAAAAAGGCAGTTGAGCTTTCACCAAACAAACAAACTATTATCTTTGAACTTGGTACTGCATATTTGAATCTTGGTGACGAGAATAAGGCATTTGAAATATTTGAAGATGCATATGAACTTGATACTAATTTCAAGAATGCAGAAATAATATATAGAGTAGGAGCTATATATGCAGACAAAGAAGCACAAGTAGACGCAATACTAGGACCTATATCAGACAAAGATAGGACTGAAGGCAGGATTATAAATGCATATACACGAGCTGGTAGAGTAAACGACGTAGTCCGTTCTTGGGAGCTCTCTATAGAGAAGAATCCTAATAACCCACAGTTCCATGTATCACTAGCTGCTGCGTACTTACAGGTTGGACGAAGACAAGAAGCTGTAGTTCAAATACAAAAAGCTATAGACCTCAATCCAGAGTTTAAAGATCAAGGAGAGTTTTTCATAAAGGAGATACAAGCTGGTAGGAATCCTTAATGCGGGAAAAGGTCTTTCCTCGCGAAGCGTAGCGGAGAGAGGTGAGACCTTGAGGAGCATTAAACAAAAGAAAACACCGCCCGAGGGCGGTGTTTTCTTAGACTTTCGTTAGAGCCACCCTAAAGTGACACTCACACAAGTAGTATAGCAGATTGTAAGATAGGCGTCAACCCCGTCGCTCGCGGAGGGCTGGGTCAAATTTTGTTGTAGATATAAGGTAAATATACTATCATATATTGTATAGTTCTATTGTTTCAAGTTACGACCGGCGTCGGCACTCACATAGACTTTTATTGGAGCTCGCTCTCGCCGGTCATAATTTGACGGAATTAACTATGAAAATAGAGGAAAACATATCTCTTAAGGAATTTAATATTTTTAAGGTCGGCGGAGTAGCCAACTATTTTTGTAGAGTTTCTTCTATAGATGAGCTCAAGCAAGTTGTTCAATTTGCAAGACAAAAAGAGCTAGAGATTTTTATACTTGGGAGTGGTTCAAATATCCTAGTATCTGACGATGGCTTTGGAGGTTTAGTTATAAAAATAGAGTTAAAAGGAGTTGAATTAAAAGATAATAGATTAATTATTAGTGCAGGAGAAAGTTGGGACGATATAGTAAAACTATCTGTAGAAAAAAGTTTGTACGGCATAGAAAACATGTCTTTTATACCAGGTACAGTGGGCGCAGGAGTAGCAGGAAACATTGGTGCATACGGAAGTGAGATAAAAGATGTAGTCGAGTATGTTGAAGTATTTGATATAGATAAGTTAAAAACTTTTAAATTTAATAATAAACAATGTAAATTTAAATATAGAGAAAGTATCTTTAAAAAGAAAAACTTTATCATAACCAAAGTTTATGTAAAGCTTTTAGAGGATAGTGAATTAAATACTACATACAAAGATATACAAAACTATTCTAAAGAAAACAATATTACTTTTACACTAAAAACTTTAAGACAAGCTATAAGGGAGATAAGAAATAATAAATTTCCTAACCTTAGTAAGTACGGTACAGCAGGCTCTTTCTTTAAAAACCCTATAATAGAAGGTAATAAGCTACATTTAGCAAAGATTCTTGATGAATTAGGTATGAAAGGCTTAAGAGAAGGTGATGTAGCGCTTTACAAAAACCAACCACTTGTAGTTGTAAACTTAGGTGAAGCAACTGCAAAAGAAATAAAAAAGTTTACAGATAATGTTGCACAAAAAGTTTTTAATAAAAAAAATATAAAAATAATTCCAGAGATTGTGTTCATTGGAGAATTTTAAACATTAAAAATTAAATTAAAATTTTAAAATTTTAATTTAAAAAAATTTTAAAAAAGTTTTTTTAGTTATCCCCACTTTTTTTAAAAAAATATTGTTTTAATTTTTTTTGTATTAGATAATTAAATAAACACACGCAACATTTTTATTTTTAAAATAATTGGTCGAGAGTTGTTGTTGTTTAATTATTAACTCGAAATATAATTGTAATTGATCAATTAAAATAATATGGCAACAAAAAGAAAAGCTGCAAAGCGAAAGCCAGCTAAAAGAAAAGCTGCACCAGAGAAAAAAGTAGCAAAAAGAAAGCCAGCAAAAAGAAAAGCTGCACCAAAGAAAAAAGTAGCAAAGCGAAAGCCAGCTAAAAGAAAAGCTGCACCAAAGAAAAAGAAGGCAGCTGCAAAGCGAAAGCCAGCTAAAAAGAAAGCTGCAAAAAGAAAGCCAGCTAATAGAAAAGCTGCAAAGCGAAAGCCAGCAAAGCGCCGACGACGATAACCTCGTCTTAGGAGGAACAAAGCCCCGTATATACGGGGCTTTGTTTTTGTGTTAAAATGGGGAAATTACTACGTTTTGTTATGTTTAAACTCAAGAAACTATTTGGTGATGAGAATAAAAAGGCCCTAAAAGGTATTGATCCTATGGTGCTAAAAACAAACTCTTTTGAGGGGGGTATTTCTGTGCTTTCTGATATTGAGCTTAAGGCTAAAACCACGGAGTTTAAAGAAAGGATTAATCCGCCAGCTGGCGGAGGTGAGACTCTCGATGACCTTTTACCAGAAGCCTATGCAGTAGTGCGGGAGGCTGCGAAGCGTAATTTAGAGCAAAGACACTTCGATGTACAGCTTATAGGAGGGACAATCCTGCATCAGGGCAATATAGCTGAGATGCGTACAGGGGAGGGAAAGACATTAGTTGCGACACTTCCAGTGTATTTAAACGCTCTTGAGGGTAAAGGAGTGCATGTAATCACAGTAAACGATTATCTTTCAAAGCGTGACGCAGTATGGATGGGGCAAATATATAATTTCTTAGGTTTGTCTGTTGGTATTATTAATCATGAGTCTTCTTTTATATATGATCCAGAGCATAAGGAGTTAGATCAAGAGCGTGACGAGACTGGTTCTTTCAAGGTGGTTGATGAATTCTTACGACCAGTTTCTCGTAAAGAAGCTTATGCAGCTGATATTACATACGGTACAAACAATGAATTTGGTTTTGATTATTTGAGAGACAATATTGAATACGAACCAGCAAATCTGCGTCAAAGAGGACATAACTTTGCAATAGTCGACGAAATCGACTCTATACTTATAGATGAAGCACGAACTCCGCTTATTATCTCAGCTCCAGCTGCAGAATCTGGTGATCTGTATGCGCAATTTTCTAAGATTGCAAATCAAATGAATAAAGAAGAAGACTTTACTGTAGACGAGAAGATGCGCGCAGCGTCACTTACAGATGAAGGGGTAGAGAAAGCAGAAAAGATACTAGGTATTGATAATATTTATACAGAAAAGGGTGTTAAGTTTGTGCACCACTTAGAGACTGCAGTACGAGCAAAAGCATTATTTGAAAAAGACAAAGACTATGTGATCAAAGAAGGAGAAGTCGTAATAGTCGACGAATTCACAGGAAGGCTCCAACCTGGACGCCGGTGGTCCGAGGGTCTGCATCAGGCTATAGAAGCAAAAGAGGGCGTAGAAGTTCAGAAAGAATCTAGAACATTTGCATCTGTTACATTCCAAAACTACTTTAGGATGTATGACAAACTCTCAGGTATGACTGGTACTGCCCTTACTTCAGAAGAGGAGTTTTATAGTGTTTATGGCCTTAATACTATAGCTGTACCTACAAATGTTACTACTAAAAGAGTTGACCATGGTGATCTTATCTTCCAGACAGAAACAGGTAAGTTTAAAGCCATTGCTAGAGCTGTAAAAGAGCTCAATGAAAAAGGCCAACCAGTGCTTATAGGTACTGCATCTATTGAGAAGAACGAGCTTTTAAGTGCATATCTGAAGCGTGAAGGTATACCGCATGAAGTACTAAATGCTAAAAAACACGAACAAGAAGGTGAAGTAGTAGCTCAAGCTGGGATAAAGGGTAGAGTGACTATAGCTACAAACATGGCAGGGCGCGGAGTGGATATTAAGCTTGGTGGTAACCCCGGGTCACAAGAGCTATACGAAGAAGTTAAGAAACTCGGCGGTTTGTTTGTACTTGGTACTGAGCGACATGAAGCACGAAGGATAGACAACCAGCTAAGAGGGCGTGCAGGTAGACAAGGAGACGAGGGCGAGACACAGTTCTTCGTGTCATTAGAAGACTCTCTTATGCGTATATTTGCATCAGATATGATAAAGAAGATGATGGGGCGCTTCGGTATAGCAGAAGATGAACCAATACAAAACTCACTTATAACTCGCTCTCTTGAGTCTGCACAGACTAAGATAGAAGGGTTTAACTTTGATTCGCGTAAGCACGTACTTGAATACGACGATATTATGAACCAACAGCGCTCCGCAGTGTATGAGAGAAGAAGAAAGATAATGCTCGGAATTCCCGAAGAGATCAAAAACGAACTAAAAGAGCTTACAGAAGGAGATGAAGAAATGAAGAAGACAGTAGAGAGTAAGATAGAGCAACTTGGTGAAGGGCAATTCCTAGATGCATTTAGGAAACTTACATTACAGGTTATAGATATGCTTTGGGTAGAGCACTTAGAAGTGATGGACTATACAAGAGGTTCTGTGAACTTGCGAGCTTATGGTCAAAGGGACCCACTTATAGAATATAAAAAAGAAGGACTACATCTATTTAAAAACATGGAAAACTCTATAGATGATAACGTTCTTAAGCTTCTGCCAAATATAGGTGGTGATGCATTTGCACAAGAACGACAAAAAGTAAAAGAAGTTCATGAAGAGGGTAGTATCTTAGCTAAACAAACACAAAAACCGCAAGACCCTGTAGCGACTACTCCTCCGCCAGCTGGCGGATCAGATCATACTCACACGCCAACAGGTGAAAAGATAGGCCGCAACGACCCTTGCTACTGTGGTTCCGGCAAAAAATTCAAAAAATGCCATGGAAAATAATCCCTATCATTATCCCTATCGTTAACGATAGGGATTTTGTATAATAAAAGTATGGCAAGAAGAAAATTAAATGATCGTCAGATTAGAAAAATTCAAAAATCTAGAGGATCTTACTACATAACCATCCCAATAGAGATAATTCGCAATATGAGTTGGCGTGAACGACAAAAAGTAGAGGTTAAGCAATACGGAAGAGACAAAATACTCATCTCTGATTGGAAATAATCCACTTGGGTGCCTTGCCACCAAGTAGGTGGTTTGTGGTAGTATAAACATATGTCTTTAAGAAAATTTGAATTTGCAAATGGAGATTTTTGTCATGTTTTTAATCGTGGTGTAGATAAGAGAGATATTTTTTTAGATAAAAATGACATCTATAGATTCATTAAAGGTATGGAGGAGTTCAATACCGTTGATTCAATAGGAAGTATTCATGAAAATTCATTTATAAAAAATAAGCAACTTGGTGGCAAGGCACCCAAGTTGGTAAACATTATTTGCTATTGTTTAAATCCGAATCATTATCATTTTATTTTGGAACAGCTCACAGATAATGGTATTACGAAATTTATGCATAAGATTGGAGGCTATTCAAGATATTTTAATCTTAAATATAAAAGAAACGGAGCTTTGTTTCAGGGTAAATTTAAAGCTGTATATCTATCTGACAACGATCAGCTTTTAAAAACTAGTGTGTATGTAAATTTAAACGATAAAGTTCATTCACTTGGTGGCAAGGCACCCAAGTTGTCGAGCTGGGATGAATATATTGGATATTGTAGTAGTAATTTCTGTAAAAAAGATATTATTTTAGATCAGTTTAAAAGCAAAGAAGATTATAAAAAATTTGCTGAAGAGTTATTGGTAGATATAAAAAAGCAAAAAGCAAAAGAGAAAGAAATAGAAAAACTCTTGTTAGAATAGTCACTTGGTGGCAAGGCACCCAAGTGAAATGTGGATAAGTTATTAGTTTGTTGATTAATATAGTGTGATAATACTAATGTCAGTTTATTATTAACATTATTCATAAGCTTTTTATTAAGCTTACACTTTTTATATGTATACAAATACAAATATTTTTTCATTTTTTATGAAAAAATACTCAATCACTATAGGGCTTGCTCTTTTAGTGTGTTTTTCTTTACTTATTTTTAATATAAGTATTGCCTCGGCTCAAGATGCAGATACTACAGCGACGCCAGAGCTGATCTCTAAAGAAAATACCTCAGCTGAGGAAGAGCTTCCTGCAGACGTAGCTTTTGACGAGAAGGTTACAATAGAAGATCTTAATGCAGAAGAAGCAGGAGTACTTCCAGGGAGTGCACTACACTTCTTTAAGAGAGTTGGTTGGAGTATGCAGGAGATCTTTGAGACAGACCCTGTAGCAAACGCTGAGCTTAAGATCAAGCATGCAAACCAAGAGCTTGCAGAGCTTAAACAGCTTATAGATGAAAGAGGGTTTGCTGATATAAGTCCTAGCACTATAAGTTCCGTTATGGCACGTTTCGAGGGTAGGCTTGAAAACGTAAATAATGTAGCAGAAGCTCTAAAAGAGCTAAAAGCAACTGACCCTGACGCAGTAGACGATCTACTTAATGATTTGACTGACAAACAATTCAAATATCAAAAAGTATTTGAGTCTTTAGAAAGAGACATTATAAAAGTAAAAGAAGAAGATCCAGACGCAGGCAGGAGTATTGAAAATGCCTTTATAAAAGTAACAGAAGCAAAAGACAAGACACTAGAGCACTTCGGAGATGTATTAAGTAAAGTAGAAGAAGACAATCCAGAGAAGATCGCAGAGAGAATCATAAAGATAGCAGACAAACAAGAGGGAAGTGAGTTTAAGCACTTGAAGAACTTAGAAGTTTTGAAGCGTTTGGAAGAACAAGTCCCAGATAATGCAAAGGGTGCAATAGCTCTTGCGCAAGAAAACACTCTTAAATTCTTTAATCGTGACATGTCAGCACTCCCTGAGGATGCTCGTGGAGAGCGATTTGAGCAGTATAATCGCTTTAGTTATGGAGACGAGACAAGACAGCTAAGTTTCCTAGATGATCTAAAATCACTTGAAGGTATATCACCTGAGATTTTACAGAAGATTGAGGAAGTAAAAGAATTTGCTATTTCAAAGTTTGAAGACAAGATGAGTCACTTTGACAGAACAGATGTTTTTGATAGTTATATGGGACATCTTTCAGGAGAAGACTTTAACGACATGGTGATAGCAGAGCAGTTTGCTAGCCGTGCATTGTTTGAAGATAATCCAGAGATAAAAGAAAGAATGGACGACATACGAGACAGAAGTGTAGACGAGTTTACAGCACGATTTACTGATCCTGATTCTCAGGCACAAGTAACCAAATTCCAAGAACTTGAGAGGATACTAGAAGAGCGACCGGGAGATCCAAAAGTTATGAAGATGATGCAAGAGCTTGAAGATCAAGTTAGAAATGATCCAGACAAAGCAGCTTTCTTAGACCAGATGGATCAACTTGAAGACAAGATGCGTTTTGAGTTTGAAGCAAAGTTCAGAGACGAAGGAGACAGATACTTTGATAGGATCGGTACCCTTGATCCACGTGACTTTGAAGTATACCAAGAGTTTAGAGGAGAAGGTTTCTTGCCAGATGATCTAGCAGAAAAGTTCTTAGATCATGGTGTAGATCAATATCGTGACTATATGAGAGATGTAGACAATCCAGATCAGTTTGACAGGTTTAATACAAAGTTTGGTGACGTGCCACAGTTTGTTATAGATGAGATCAGAAGTAGAGACGGTGATTTCGGCGAAGCTATGCAGTTCAAGAGACAAGCTATGGAGAAGTTACGATTTGAAGAAGAAAGAAAGATGGAAATAGAACGACAGCAAGTTGACTATAGTGAAAGAGAGCTTTCGCATCAGCTTGATCGAGCACGAAGGCAAGCAGACGATGAATTCTGGCAGAAAATCAATTCTCTTCCATATGAAAATTTTGACGAAAGAAAAACACTCTTTGAAGAAAAGAGGCAAGCTGATCTTTCTCGCCTTGAAGAAGAACATACAGCACGACTTGAAATGTTTAATAAAAGAATAGAGCTTGATCCGTGGTGTGACAGTACTTGTCAGCAAAGCCAAAAGCAGTTCATAAACCAAGAGTTTAGACACCAAAGAGAAAGAATAGAAGATGACTATATTTCAAGCCAAAGACAGATCGAATCAGATTTGAGTCGTATGCAACAAGATCAAGAAAGATATAAAGAACAACAAGAGCAAGAGTATAAGCAAGATTTTGACAGGGAAAAAGACTACGATTGTGGTACTGGAAAATACTTTGACTTTAGATTCAATGAATGTCGAGAAGAAGTAAGTCACACAGGATCAAGCTGTCCTTTTGGAACGTTCTTAGGCGCAGATGGTAATTGTCAAAAAGAAGACTTCCAGTGTCCTGACATAAACGCAGCATTCTATACTCAATGTCCAGACGGACAAAACCGTGAGATCTTCACAGATCACAACGGTTGTAAAGCGTTTAGTGAATGTAAATTTGATGGAGATCCCGAACCTACTTATTGTCCAGTATTTGATTACTTGCCATGTGCAGATGGAGAGATCAGAGAAGAAAAAAAAGATGAAAACGGATGTATAGTACCTGGCGCATGTATTCCAAGCAATATAACTTGTGACGCATTCTTTACTGGTTATGAATATGATTCTGCTACAGATAGATGTGAAGCAAGAAGTACAAGTGGCTGTAGTAATCCATACAAGTATCATTCTCTTGCAGAGTGTCAGGATGGTAATGTTACAACTACTGTACCTACAGCATC
>JADHUX010000011.1 GCA_016784285.1 Parcubacteria group bacterium | reverse complement strand
CAAACTGCCCTACTTTTTCTTTATCAATACTTGAGATAGTAATAACATTTTTCTCGATCACCACATCTACACCTTCTGGTATTGCTATCTTTACAGGATGAGAAAAGCCGACATTCAAAACGATGTCGTTACCCTCTTTAGCTACTTTGTACCCAATACCTTCTACGACAAGTTTCTTAACAAAAGCTTTGTTTACACCTTTTACCATATTTGAGATATGCGATGCATAAGTACCCCAAAGCATATTGTTTTTGTTTGTAACTTTTACTGGCTCAAGAGTGATTTGCTTATCTTCTATTTTGATAGCAATATCTGATTTAAATTCACGACTAAGCTCTCCTAGTGGGCCCTTAGCAGAAAAAACACCGTCAATTAATTTAACTTCTGTCTTGTCTCCAATATTTATTTGTTGTTTTCCTACTCTGCTCATATTATTACCAAATTTTAAATAGTGCTTCACCTCCTATCTTTTTCTTTCGTGCTTCCTCTCCTGTAAGGATACCTTCTGGAGTAGAAAGTATAAGTGAGCCTTTCCCGTATTTTACAGGGAAGATCTCGTCTGTCTTCTTGTAAATTCTTCTACTTGGCTTTGAAACTCGAGCAACGTCGTGTATTTTTGATTTCTTCTTTCTGTCTACCTCAACATACTGAAGCTCTACCTCAAGAAACTTCTTTATCTTCTTACCTTTCTTTGAAACTGATTTTACGTAATCTTTTTGTTTTAGCTTTTCTGCAACCTGAAACTTGAATTCTGAATACGGCACAGAAATAGACTCCAAGCCAACCATGCTCGCATTCTTAAGTTGTATTATAAAATCTCCTATTTGATCGCTTACCATGATGATTTTTTTATTCCTGGGATCATACCCTCGTTAGCTAATTCCCTAAAACATATTCGGCACATATCAAAATCTCTCATATAGCCATGTTTTCTACCACATTTAAAACACCTACGAACAACTCGCGATGCAAATTTTGGTTTCTTTTCTGCCCTTGCTATTACTGATGCTTTTGCCATATTTACTTAAAAAATAAGCTCCTGTGAGCTTTATAGAATATTACCAAATTACAGCGCAATGTCAACAAAATAGTACGTTTTAACCAATTTAAACAACCTAGTCGATTGGGTTGTTTAAATTTATTCAATTATCTCTATATTCTCCCCCAATTCTCTCTTTCCTGAGGCATATACTATTATCCCACCTGACACTACTATAATACTAAAGATTGCTAGTAACCATTTATATATATTACTCCCATTTTCTGTATTTTTAATACTTGAAATTACTGATGCTGCCTGTCCTGAGTCTATCGAAAGAATTGGAGTTTCTTCTTGCTCTTCTATGACCGCGGAAGAAGGTCTTCCCTCAGGCATAGACGATAGAGAAGTCTGAAACTCCTTCTCTATAGGTGAGACCTTGGGGAGCGTTACAGTCTTTTTTACAGCTACAGTTTTTTGCGGAATCTTCATTTGAAAGAACGAAATTGCTTCAACTCCATTTGGATAAAGTAATGACACACTCTCTTTAACACTAGTATCTAATCCAGTTATGTTCTTGGCAAGGATTAATTTCTTATTTGGTAAAACTATCGTATCTTTCGGAATCATAAACCTCTCTTCTTGCGCCTCTAACTGCCACCATGAAAGATTGAGTTCTTGATTTGATTTGTTATACACTTCAACAAAATTACTTTCCACTTTTGACAATGCAATCTCTGCGGAATATGCATTTACTATTATTCTACTAGTTGCAGAATATTGACCAGACGAAACATTGAGTATTGCTACGTATTCACTCGGATAATCATAATAATACAAAACATTTTGCCCTTCTTTTGTTTCACCATTACCAAAATTCCAAACATATCGTGCGTTTTTAAGAGGTTCTTTCTGTAGTCCTAATGCTTTACCTTCAAACAAAGTATCTGCACCTACTACTACGCTTCTATCACCTCCAGCGTCTGCAAAGATCTGCTGTTCTGTAGGAAAATTGTTTATAGTATTTGAACTTGAGCTAGTTGATTGTACCTGTGAACTTTCTTCTTGTTCTGATTCTTCATTTTCATCTATACTTCCTAATTCAATATAATCAACATCGTTCCTTTCTGAGTCTCTTAATCTTATAGTATTAAACTCAGTGAGAGTTAGGGTATCTAAAACAATATCAGCGTTTGTAACTGGACTACGAGAAATCAAAAAATGTTCTCCGGCTTTGATTGTCTTATTTTCAAAATTTGAACTTGTCACCAAAGAACCAAAACTACTACCTGTCGCAGTCTTTCTTTGAAGATACCAACCTGTTAGATCAATCTCAGAGTCGCTTGTATTATGAAGCTCTATAAATCGTTCGTCTATTGGCGATATCTGTACCCCACTTATCACGACTTGCGCATTTAAAATATTAAACGAAATTAGAAATATAAAAGTTGCTAGTACAACATATCTCATAATTATTTAGGATCTTCATCTACCTTAAGAATATTGCGTAATGTTTCTTCTGGAACTTCTTTTTTAGGTGTTTGTGAAAGAATCTCTTCAGACTCTTTTTGTAAATTTGATTCTGGCCTTACATCAAAAGGTTTGCCGTGAGCCTTATCAAAGGGTTTATATTCTGTTTTTTTCTTTTCTGTTTGTTGTACTTGAGGAGCTTTATCTTTCATTACAGACGCAAGAGCATTACGTAAGTCTAGTTTATTCTCTTTACTTGGTTCTTTTTTATTTTTTGGAAGTGTTGTTGTATTAGGCTTAAGATCTTTTAATGACATTGTTTCCTCTTGAGGTAGTGCCTGTACTGACTTTTGTGGTATTTTCTGTACTGGTTTTGTAGGCTCTTTTAAGACAGGTGGTGTTGAATCAGTTTTATTTATCAACTGTGGTTTTGGTGTTAGTTTTTGTTCTATAGGTTTTACTGGTATAGGAGCTTTCTTTCTAAGCAATTGTGTTTGTTTAATCTGCTCCTCTGTAAGTGGAGGGAGTTCTGTTTTATTTGGCTTCGGCTTTTTAGGATCATCTTCTTTATTTTTCTTTGAGGGTTGAGGGTTTATTGGTTCATGCCATTGTTTTATCTTCTCCTCTACAAGAGTACGCGGACTACCATAATGTTCACGAGAAAATGTTACTGCCTTTTCTTTTACTGATGAATGTATTGGCTCGATCGGTGGAAGCGAAGTCGCAGAAAACGGTTGTGACGACACACCGTCTATCATAAGTTTTAAATACATTTGATATACACCCAAACTAACCAGATCTTCTGCTGTAAATGTAGGGGAGTATTCTTTTTCAAATACTTCTGCATCTATAGCTCCAACACGGAAAGTTATCATAGTACCTACGTTTCCAAATACTGCCGCACGCACCTCTTCTGACATTTGCTCTACATATTGGTGAGCTATCGTAAGATTAAGTTTATACTTTCTTGCTTCAGAGAGAATATCTGCAAAAGAACGATTTGCGAAAGACTGAAACTCGTCCACATAAAGATAGAAGTTAGGTAAACTCTCTTTAGTAACAGCTGATACATCAGCACGACTCATTGCAGCAAGGTAAATTTTGGTAATAAGCATACTACCTAAAAGATTAGCATTACCCTCACCTACTCGTCCTTTTGATAGGTTTATAATGAGAATCTTTTTATTGTCCATCATTTCTCTAATATCAAAAGAGGATTCCGATTGTCCAATAATATTTCTCATAAGAGAGTTTGATGTAAACTGCCCGATCTTGTTTTGAATAGCTGGTGTAGCTTCTGCTGCAAATCTTTCTGTATATTTTCCAAACTCATCTATCCAGAAAGATTTTACAGAAGGATCTTGTACGTTCTCAACGACTTTTTTTCTATAATCTTTATCTGCGAGCATCCTGTTAATACCTAGAAGTGTAGCACCTGGGTACTCAAGTAAAGCCAGAATAGTATTACTTAATATATATGCCATCCTAGCTGACCATGCGTCTTCCCAGATTTTCTCAAATACACTCATCAGGCCATTTGCAACCAAGTGTCGTTTGTCTGCATCTACATTCTCCATGACATTGAAAGATACTGGGTGCTCAAGATCAAAAGGTGCAAAATAGAGCACATCTTGGATGCGTTCTTCTGGTATATACTCTAGAAGCTTTTCTGCAGTACCACCATGAGGGTCAATGAAGGCAATACCCTCACCATTTTGGATATCTTGTATTGCCATATTTTCCAAAAGAGTAGACTTACCCATACCAGTCTTACCGATAACATAAGTATGCTTTGTCCTGTCTTCTGCTTTTATGCCAAACTTGAGTTTTTTGCCACGAGAGTCAGTCTGCCCAAAATATGTAATTCTTTCTTCATGATTCATATTAAAAGTATATTACATATGAGCGTATATAAAAAGAGTGTTATTAAATTCTTTTCATTATTTCTTTGTAAGTCACTGACCTGTGTTTGATTATAACTATTATTACAACATCTCTTTTTATAAGATAAATTACACGATAATCTCCAACACGAAGACTGCGAAAACCTTTTAATGATCTCCTCAGAGGTTTACCGAACACTTCCGGATTACTGACTAGTTTTTCTTCAATTGCTGATTTTATTTTCTCCCGCCAAATATTTGGTAATACAGGTATATCGTTACCTATAACAGCAGTGGCATATTCAATATAATATTTTTTTATTTCCATGCATCTTCATGAGAAATAAAACCTTTACTATTTTTTAAGCGCTCATTTGCAAGCTGATCCCACACTTGGTCTTCTTCGATTTCGATGGCTGTTTTTATTAGCTCAGCAGCTTTACTTGCAGTAGGCATTTCATCGCGCTTTGCAAGTTTTTTGAGTGCTTCTTCAGCCCATTTTGGAAGGCTTATATTTACTCTTTTTTTAGTTGTTGCCATAATATAATAAGTGTATCAAAAGTGTATCACTTGTCAAGTTTGACAGAATTAATTTTAGGATGTATAGTATAAATAGAAATCTATAATCACAACAGTTAATCAGGAGGTATGAAATGAAAAAAAATATATCAACAGAAGGCAATTTTGAGACAAAGTTGTGGAATCAAGCAATTAACCATATACCTTTAAATTCATTTTTGGCAGGAATGATTACAATTCTTATTATTGCAAAAGTATTGTTTGATGAACTCAGTACTTTAAGCTGGTTAGCAATAATCTTTGCTACAATGCTTGATCTTTTCGTAATAAGAAATCTTATTATCTCAGTTTTTAATCTAATAAAAAACAAGGATTGAAAATATTTTTACTTCGTCGTGGTTTAGCAACGTAACCGCGACGAAGTTTTTCATTTATTCTTTAAGTAGTGCATCTACTGTATATTTGTTTGCTGGATCCCACAACATCCAACTAGTAAGGCCGGAATCGTAGACCGCTTGGATCTGTGCGCGGACTTCGGCAATGTCGTAATTACCACCGTAATCAAAGTCTTGAAGCCATGGTCTTATCTTAAGTGGTGTCGTACTTGCTTCGTTCATTCTCCTTACAGCCTCATCCATAGAATATTTGATAACCCCATATACTTCTTTGTTAGGGTTCGGGTAGCCATTAAAGCCGTTTGGATAATGTGACGGATATGTCATCGGTGCTATATAGTCAAAGTATGGCTCTGCATACTCAAGTACTTGGCCAATATTTAAATCGTCTGGATTAGTGGTTACCATACCAAACAGATCGGCTGAAATTACTGCTCCGGTATCTTTCAATTCTTTATCTAAATATTTAAAAAAGCTACGCATTACTTCTGCTTTACCATAATTAGGATCAGCCAATACCTTCTCTTCACTAAATGGATACTTTATATCATACATATCACCATCTGACGGAAATCTTATATAATCAAAATTAAGTTCATCAAAACCAGCATTGTATGACTCTTTTGCAATAGCTACAGTGTAGTCCCACACCTCTTTAGCACTGGCATCTAACCACGAGATGCCTTTATAATCTTCCCATATTCCTCCGTCACTCTCACGTACTACTGCAAATTCTGGATACTTAGATACATAGTACGGATCTTGGAAGACTGATATGCGACCCATTACATAAATACCTTTGTCATGTAAACGTGCTATAAATTCACGAATATCTGGAATCCTATTCTCTACTGAACCAACTTCCCGCAAACTTTCGTCTTCTACTTTAAACGATATTCTGCCTGTGTAATCTTTAATATCTATTATTATAGAATTGATCTCCGTTTCATCTGCGATCTTTACAAGCTTCTCTCTAAAGCTTGGTGTCCCTGCCACCCAGCTTGTCATATAAATCGCTTTTACAGCTTCTGGAGTTTGTATATGAGTTGCTACAAACTTTTCTTCCGCCAGCTGGCGGATCTGATTTTCTGTGACCCCCAAAGACGTCGTAGCATTATTATTAAAATCAGAAACCAAACTTGGACCACTGTATGTCATTGGGGCAACTATAGGAATACCAAAATATAAAATAAAGAAAAAACCGGCTACAAGAATACCGTATATTATAAAACCAGTTTTGGTTATTTTATTTTTTCTTTTGAGTTTTTTGTGCATTTTGATCTATTCCGTTTTCTATATATACATCATCTTTATTACTAAAACTCCATGACGAACCATTTGAATATTCACTACGTAATATAAATGTATAAAAAATAATCCCAAGACTTGATAAGACAATAAGTAAAGTTCTCCAAAAACTTGGGAACCCTAAAAATGGAAGTACTATTATCCAAATTGCTAATGTAATTACTATACTGTGTTTACTCATGGTATGAAAAATTTTTAATTTTGTAATTTTTAATTTTATAAATAATATTTAAATTTTTAATTTTTAAATATTCAGACATTAAAGCATTATTTAAAAATTATAAAATTAAGATTTAAAAATTCGTTTATAAAATACTCTCCCCTATCTTATAAACGTCTCCTGCACCCATTGTTAATATAATATCATCTTTTTGCGTATTATCCTTCAAATATTGCTTTATTTGATCAAAATCCTTAAAAGCCTCTGCATTTGAGGTATTTTTATTAATTTCATCTGCAAGTATTTCATTATTAATATTAATATCATTATCTTCGCGCGCAGCATATATAGGTGTCACAAGCACCTTATCTGTATCACTAAAACTCTCTGCTATATCATTCAAAAGTAGCTTTGTCCTACTATATAAATGTGGTTGAAATACTGTGATTATTTTCTGATCTGGGAATCTATCTTTTGCTGCTTTTAGTATTGCACGAATCTCTGTAGGGTGATGTGCATAGTCGTCATATATTTCTATTTCATTTTCTGTTTTTCCTTTGTATTCAAATCTCCTCCATACACCTTCAAACTCTGACAGAGCCTTAAAAGCTTTTTGTTTTTCTATTTTTAAAATCTCTGCAACCGCAAACGCAGCTTTTGCATTTTGCTGATTATATTCCCCCACAACTTTCAACTCTAACGTGGACGTCGCACGTCCACGCAAATCTGTGTAATCTATAACCTTACATTTTGCATCTGCAATTACCAGTTTTACTTTTTCATCATTTGGATTACATACCACAAAATCATCTTCTCCTAACTTATTTACTAACTCTTTAAATGCATTTTGTATATCAGTAAGATCTTTATAATAATCTAAATGATCTTCTTCTATATTTGTAATAACTAGTATGTTTGGCTTAAGATCTAAAAATGATCTTTTATACTCACATGCTTCTACTATAAATAAATCACTATTGCCTGCTATCAAATTACTTCCAGAATCTTTCAATAAACTTCCGACAATAACTGTCGGGTCAAGCTCACCATCTACAGCAACTTTCGCAAGCATTGCAGTAGTCGTAGTCTTGCCATGCGTTCCTGACACTGCAACAGTGTAATACCCACTAGAAATAATACCGAGCATTTGTGAGTATGTCTTGGTTTCTATACCCAATTCTTTTGCTTTTACAAATTCTGGATTGTCTTGATCTATAGCAACAGTATAGACAACCAAATCAACATCACCTGCAAGGTTCTCCGCTTTATGTCCATAAAAAATCTTAGCGCCCATACTTTCAAGCTTTTTTGTAATCTTAGACTCTTCTGCATCAGAGCCACTAACCTCTACACCCCTACCCAAAAACATCCGCGCAATAGCAGACACACCTATACCACCAATACCGATAAAGTGAACTTTTTTAATATTGTCTAAATTCATAATTACTTTAATTTCTTTATTATACCTACAAACTGATCGTTTCTGTCGTATTCATTCTTAAATAAACCAAACGAAGCAAACGCAGGGCTGAATAATATTATATCGTCTTTTTTTGATTCTTGTATCGCTAACTTTACTGCATCTTTTAGATTATCTACAATCTGGCTATCCGATAGCCAGATTGTTTTTAATTTATCTGTCCCAGTTCCAGAAAGCAAGACAACAGTCTTGCAGTATTTTTTTATTTCTTTAAGAAGCTTTATCATATCAAGACCTTTGTCTGCCCCACCCATTATTAGAACTATGTTTTTCTTTTTACTTCCTAGTGCTTTGAGTGCCATTATTGTTGCATCAGGAGTTGTAGCGTTGTTGTCATTATAAATCTTCACACCTTTAACTGTCTTCATATACTCTAAACGTCCTTCTACGCTTTTGAAGTTTTCAAGTACTTTTTTAACTACTCTTTCAGACACGCCAACTTTTTTTGCAGCCTCTAGAGCAAGCGCTGCATTCTCTCTATTATGCTCACCTGCTATTTTGAGCTTCCATCCGCCAGCTGGCGGATTTGGTAATGCTTTTGGAACTATTTTTTTAGCTTTAATCTTTTTTGTTATTTCTTTCCCTGCTATCAAGTAATCACCTTTCTTCTGATATTTATAAATATTAGCTTTGTCTTGAAAGTATTTACTCATACTACCTTTATAATAGTTCATATGGTCGCGTAGAAGGTTTGTAAATACTGCAATGTGCGGACTGATTTTGCTTTCACCAAACCCTTGTAACTGCCATGAATCTAACTCCATAACTATAATATCCCCTTTCTTTGCCTTTTTAAGAAGTGGGAGTGTGGCGATACCACGTACATTACCTCCTAAAAAGATCTTAGCCACTGGAGTTACCCCCAGCAAGGACAGTCCTTGCTGGAGAATTTCATAAATCATCTGCGTGACAGTAGACTTACCCCTTGTACCTGTAATGCCGATTATTTTAGCTGGGGATAATCTTGTAACAAGCGCTGCGCTCATCTCAACAGGGATTTTGTTTTTCTTTGCTTCTTTTATATATGGAGAATCAAGTGGCACACTTGCAGACTTCAGTATCATATCTCTCCCTTTGAAATCTTCTAGTCTGTGTTTACCAAGAACATATTTAATATTCTTAAACTTTCGGAGCTTTTGAAGCGACGGCCTGAGCTGGGTCGAAGGTTTCAAATCAGTCACTATAAGATTCGCACCGCTCTGGGCTAAAAACTCTACATCACCAACACCACGCCCTAAAAGCCCTAGCCCTAGAACAGTGATTTTTTTATCTTTAAAATAATCTTTGTGTTGCATTTTTGTGCGAGCGCAAGGATTTGAACCTTGGACCTTTCCGGTATCAGCGGAATGCTCTACCAACTGAGCTACACTCGCATCGTCTTAGACAATAGCAAAATAGTACCAAAAATGTAGGGTTTTAGCAATAATTTGAGTTATCCCAAATACCTTATTGACCTAAAAAATATGGTTGCTAAAGTTAAAGTAGAGTTTGTAGAGATAATTATTGTTATTTGATATTTTTAGCCTTGTCTTATAGAAAGGGAGGTAAATAATGTTAGCAATGGCAAAAAAGAAGCAAAATTTATTTTTAGCTATAATTCTAGTTATTGGGTCTTGCATAACTGTTGGATGTGAGACATACGAAAATGTTGGTGGTGGTGGCTTACTTGGTGCTGGACTTGGTGCTGGTATAGGAGCGCTTGCAGGTGATCCTGCTCTTGGTGCAGCAATAGGTGGTGGAGTTGGATTAGCTGCTGGTCTTGCAAAAGATAATATGGAAATAAAGAAACAAAACCGAGCTAATCAAGCTCAGACTAATGCACAACTACTACAAATGCAAAGAGATGCAGAAATTCAAAGACAAGTAGGTATTCTAAAAGAACGTGGATATACTCCTGACCAATATAGATATCGTACTGGTACAACAGCAAGTGGTATGATTTATGTTGATCCTGTAAAAAAAGAGGCATACGCACAAACCGAGATAATTCGTTAAACAAAACCGTCAAATACTTTTTCAAGTATTTGACGGTTTTTTGTTTGATTTTAAATGTAAAACACCCCCGCCGAAGGCGGGGGTGTTTTAGGTAAGTATTAAAATACATATTCTTTCTTTTGTTCCGTTCTCCGCCAATTGGCGGATTGGTCTTTCCCATCCGCCGGCTGGCGGAGTCAACTAGTCTTTCCTAGTAGTCAGATTGCTTTTAAGATATTCAATCATAATCTTTTCCGAACT